>JAGBLA010000055.1 GCA_017635675.1 Ruminiclostridium sp. | reverse complement strand
GCGCAAATTGCGCCGTCAGATTTTTCGTCAGATTGGCTAAATTTGACGCAGGCTTGCTGGCGCAAGTCAAGGAAAATTTGGTCAAGATGACGGAATAATATGCAAGCAAGGTGCGTACGTCTATTTGTGCGGTATTGCCTAATAACCGATATTTGCATTTTATGTTTTTTTGTGGTATAATATAGTAAAGAATTGAATGAAAAAAGCTGCGTACAGCCAGAACGGCGGCAGAGCGGAAAGAGGAGGAAAACACTTGAAAAAGCTGCTTTTTGTTTATAATCCGCACTCGGGTAAGGGTGCGATAGGACAGTCTCTCTCGGAGATAATATGTCGGTTCACTTACGGCGGGTATGATGTTACCGTCCACCCCACGCGTGAGCACTGCGACGGTCAGAGCTATATCCGTGACCATGCCGCGGAGTATGACACGGTGGTCGCGAGCGGCGGCGACGGAATGCTGCACGAGATGTTCTGCGGGCTTTACGAAGCGGGGATAAAGATGCCCTGCGGATATATCCCTGCGGGAACAGTGAATGACTTCGCGTCATCGCTTAAGATACCGAAGGTGCCTGCGGAGGCGGCGGATATTATCGTTGCGGGCAATTTCAGAGAGCTTGACGCGGGAATTTTCAACGATACCGTATTCTCGTATGTGGCGGCGTTCGGAATGTTCACGAAGGTGAGCTATGAGACGGATCAGAGAATGAAGAACGCTCTCGGAGCCGCGGCATACTTTATCGAGGTACTGAAAAGTCTTGACCCGAAGAGTTTCCGTGAATCCACCGTACATGCAAGCATAAGCTTCGGCGGGGAAACGCATGAGGACGATTTTATCTACGGAATGGTCTGCAACACGCTTTCTGTCGGCACTCTGACAGGAATAGTCCCGCAGGGCGCAAAAATGGACGACGGGCTTTTGGAAGGAGTGTTCATCAAGTCTCCGAAAAATCTTATAGAGCTCGACAGCATAAGAAACGCGCTTGTTACGGGAAATCTCGATATCCCGGGCATCGTATATGCAAAATCCGCCTCGTTCACGATAGATACGGGGCATGAAATCGAATGGACGCTTGACGGCGAGTACGGCGGGAGCCACTCCCACGCGGACATTCACGTAAGAGAGAAGTCTGTGAGCATAGCTGTTCCGGCGGGAACACTCTGAAAAAAACGCCGTGCGGGTAAGCATATTATCCGTACGGCGGTTGTGTTATTTTGAAACAGAATTGAAGCTTCCGAGAAACCTTACATCGTCTATACCGCATATAGTTTCTATCTGCTTGTCGGTAATGCTGCCTGTGGTCTCGATGATGTAATTGTACATTCCGAGCTTGCTGCCCTCGGGGCGGTCATGTATCGTGACAAGCTCGGCACCGGTATTGTGTATCCCGATGATTATATCATCTATCATATCGGCTCCGCATTTCGCGGCGAATACGGCATTCGTGCCGCCTGTTACCCGTTCTCGGGAAAGCACATAGAACCTTGTCTTGTTGGCGTCGGTTATCTGCACATTCTCCGCCAGCACTTCAAGACCGTAAAGCTCTGCGGCACCTGGAGCGGCTACGGCAGCCACCGACTTGTCCTGCTGTTCCGCGACGTAGGCGGCTGCGGCTGCGGTACTGCCCTTTTCCTCCGTCACAGCGTCGGGGATATTCTCCCTGCGCCACTGTTCGGACTGCTTTATCCCCTGGGCATGGGAGTATACTGTCTTTATGTCGGAGAGCTTTGTCCCGGGAATTCCCATGAGCGTCTGACTTATGGGGATTATGACCTCTCCGACCACATACACATCTTCACGGCTCAGAAGCGCGTCAACGTAGTTGGTCACAGCGCCGCCAAGGGTGTTCTCCTGCGGTATCACTGCGTAGTCGGAAACTCCCGAAGCGGCATCGGCTATCGCGTCATCGACTGTGGCTTTCGGAATGAAGCTCCCTTCGGAGCTGAAGAAATACTTTGCGGCTTCCTCGGTGTATGTCCCTTCGGGTCCGAGATAACTTATAACTGCGTTTTCTTTGAATGTTATCTCTGCAGGCGCGGCGGGCGGCTGATTTCCGCAGGCGGACAGCATGGATACGGCGGTGAGAGCCGCAAGTATAACAGATGATATTTTGTTTTTCATATATTATCCTTTCGCTTTGGGTCTGATCGATGAGCTATTATACCATATATTACTGAAAAAGTCAAATCCCGAAGTGAACGGCACATTTTTACAGCATATACTGTCCTGTCGATTTTTATGTTTTTGATATTATGCACAAAGCGGTTAGCTCGGTGTAACTTCTTTGCGTAAAAAACATACAATTATTTTTTTTTCGTATTGACAAACAGGGTGGGGTGTGGTATAGTATATTCCGTTAGTTAAGACTAACCCGTTAATGCGATATTTGGTTAGTCCGTGCTAATAATTGTTACTCGGTAAAGGAGCATCATTTATACGCAAATGAGCAGGGTAAGGTTAGCGGCTGCTAAGAACGCCGCGTTGATATTGTGCGTTATATGTGCTGTCGCGGCGGCTTTCGGAGCTTTCGCGTTCGGCGCGTCAGCGGAGGACACCGCGTACATAGCAACGTGGGACGAATACAAGGCGGCACGCAGTATAGAAAAATACACATGGAATATGGTAGCCGATGCGGAGGACGAGCTGCTCGAAGCAGCGTACAGGCTATACCGCGACGGCAATAAAGATGAAGCGTTCACAGCTTCAAGACAGGCGTATTACGGGTACTATGAGACCACAGGTTTCGAGAGAAATGTAATGGGTCACATCTCCGGCGCCGAGGTATCAAAGGCAGAGCTCCAGTTCAGAGCGGTGCGCAACGTCCCGAAAAAGGGCGGTTCGCTTGAAGACTTCTGGACGGAGATAGAAAAGCTTAGTCAGATACTCCACGACCAGGCAAACGGTCTTGACGGCATTTCCGAAGCCGGCGTGAGCGGAGTCTCAATGGACAGGGTGAACGGCACCGCGCAGACTGCCGCTCCCGCAGAGACGAGCGCCGCACAGTCAGCGCAGCCCGCTGAAACGACAGCGGCGCCCGCAGTCGGAGAGAACGCTGTGAGTACCGACGGCACGGGAAACTGGGGTATCACCTTTGCGGCGTGTTTCGGGATCATTCTTCGAGAGGGTTTTGAGGCGATACTTGTCGTCGGCGCTATAATCGCATATCTCGTGAAATCGGGCAACAAGAACAAGCTCGGCGTGGTATATGCGGGCTGTGTCATTGCGATAATATGCAGCTTTGTATGCGCATGGCTGCTTGAACTTCTCAAGTTCGCGAATACCGAAAATCAGGAAATAATCGAGGGCGTTACCGCACTGATAGCGGTGGTGGTGCTGTTCTATGTGAGCAACTGGATGGTGTCGAAAGCCGAATCCGACGCCTGGAGCAAGTACATCGACGGTCAGATAAAGACCTCCGCCGAAACGGGAAGCGTGTTCACTCTCGGTTTTACAGCGTTCCTCGCGGTGTTCAGGGAGGGCGCGGAGGTAATTCTCTTCTATCAGCCGCTTATGACTGATGATACCTCCCGTTCGGCAATGTGGTCGGGTTTCGGCGTGGGCTGTGTAGTGCTTGTGTTCGTATTCATCGCGATACGTTTCTTCAGCGTAAAGCTCCCGATAAAGCCTTTCTTCCTCGGAACGAGCATACTGATGTTCATAATGTCGATATCTTTCCTCGGCGCGGGCATCAAGGAGCTTATCGAGGGTGATGTGATAAGCTACACCTCACCGGATTTCCTCGCTGCGATAATACCGTCGAATGACGTTTTCGACGTGCTCGGCATTTACCCTTGCTATGAAACACTGATACCGCAGCTTATACTTATCCTTATTACCTTCCTTATCTTCGTGATGATGAAGTGGCAGAGGAACAACAGGAAGGAAGCCGGTATCGTGGCTCTCATCTTCGGAGGGCTCGGCATACACAAGTTCTACATCGGCAAATACGGTCAGGGCATACTTTACGCGGTGTTCTGCTGGTCGCTGATACCGTTCTTCCTCGGTATCGCGGACGGCATACATTATCTGACCGAGACGGACGAACAGTTCGCGGAGGAGCTTGCTCCGAAACCGAAGAAACCAAAAAAGCAGAAGCAGTCAAAGCCTGCCGCTGCCAAAAACTAAGTTTTCTATAGCAGATGAACTGCTTTTGGAAATAAGCGGTATTACCGCAAATATTCAATATACGGAGGTTTTTTATGAAACACACAAGAAAAGCTGCGCTTATCGCTATGCTTGCCGTATCGGCAATGGCATTCGCAGGCTGCAGTGGAAATAACGCAGCAACAACTACCGCAGCTCCCGCACCTGCTGCAAACGCAGATACAACAACTGCTGCCGCAACAGAGGGGACAACAAAGGCTGCCGAGAGCGCTGACGCTACCGTAAAGACAGAGGCTGCCGCTGCCGACGAGGCTGCTGCAGGTTTCCAGGAATACCCGATATTCGAGGACGAGGAAGTAGGTTTCCTTAATGTATCGGCTGTTTACTTCCAGCCTGTTCCGATGTCCGGCGGCAACGGAAATATCGAGGACTTCAATATTCACCTTGAAGCTGACATCTCTGCACTCGAAAACACGGTAGGTTTCGGCGTAGGTGACTGGGTCCCTTACCTCACAGTTGATTATGATGTGATAGGCTCCGACGGCAGCTCCGCGGCTTCCGGAACATTCATGGAAATGAGCGCTTCCGACGGTCCGCACTACGGCGCTAACGTAAAGCTCCCGAATGCTGACACATACAAGCTCAAGATAACTATCCACAGCCCCGAGGAGAACGGCTATCTGCTCCACACAGACGCGGAGACAGGCCCCGGCGGTTCATTCGATGAATACTTCGGAAACGGCAACCTCATTGTTGAGCATGAAGGTTGGGAGTACATACCCCAGGAGTGGTAATTCTTTTCTTCATAACGAACGCGCTGTTCCGTATATTTGCTGTGCAAAGTACGGCACGGCGCTTTCGCGTGTTTTCTGACAAAAATGGAGGGAGCGCATTTTGCTTAAATATCTGATCTCGGCAACAGAGCTTCTGATAACCGCGGCAGTCATTTCGGGACTTATCCTCGGGTACATGAAGCTTTCATATAATAACCTCGCGGGGAAGATCGCGGCGTTCACAGGTGTGTGCGCGGGTATCCTCGGAGCAGGCATCATGGCGTATCTGAAGAATTTCACAAAGCTGATAGATACCATGATAGCAAATTTCATCGTTTTCAGCATTTCTCTCGGAATGCTGGTGATATTCTTTATTTTTGCGGCACTTCGCAGAAAGCTGCCCCGTGCGGGGACACTCGTATCACTTATCGCACTCACGGCAGTGCTCGCGGCTGCGCTTTTCTACGCTCTGCCTGATTTTATCGGCTATCCCGTGACGATATGGCTCAACGAGAATGGCGTTTTCTCCACGAACGTGCTGTTCAAGAACATAGGTGCAGTGCTCGGCGGCATTCTTATGCTCGTTACCTGCATCGCGGTGAGAGCGGGAGCAGTGCGGCTGTCACGGAATGCCGCGTTTGTCATTATGACCGTCGCGCTTACTTCCAACGCGGTAAGACAGCTTATGGTCATGGTGAATGTACTTATTTCCAAGCGCTGGGTGAAATCCAACACATTCCTTTTCAACATTGCCAAATTCTCCACCAATCATTCCGAGGTGTTCCTGTACGTAACAATCGGTATAGCGCTTCTGGTGCCGATAGGACTGCTGATAAAGAGCGTGCGCGCGAAGGAGCCGTATGACAATCCCGCACAGAAGCGCAAGATAAAGAAGAAGTACATAGTTATCCGCCGCTGGGCGACCACAGTCGTTTCCTGCCTTGCCGTGTCGGTCATCTGCATGACGGCAGTAAAGGCGTATGTCAACAAGCCTGTCGAGCTTTCCCCGGTTGAGCACGCTCCCGAGGCTGACGGAAATATCTGCGTACCCTTTGAAATGGTTGAAGACGGGCATCTTCACCGTTTCGGCTACAATACCGAGAGCGGCAAGGAGATACGGTTCATAGTCATCAAAAAGCCAAACTCCTCCTCCTACGGAATAGGTCTCGATGCCTGCGATATATGCGGCGAGACAGGCTATTACGAGAAGGACGGACAGGTGGTCTGCAAGCTCTGCGACGTTGTCATGAACATCAACACTATCGGTTTCAAGGGCGGCTGCAACCCCATAGTCATTGATTACAAGATCGAGAACGGCACTATTTATGTGCCTATATCGGGGCTTCTTGAGCACGAGAGCGAATTCAAGGGAAGGATGTGACGCGGCGTGTTTTTCAGAATGATATTCGGAACTCTGTTCCGTCAGTGGAAGAAAATGCTGATGATAGCGTTCACCATAGCGCTCGGCGCGTCGCTCGCCACAGCAATGCTGAGCGTTATGCTCGATGTTGGCGACAAGGTGAACCAGGAGCTCAAGACATACGGCGCAAACATCACAGTTGTGCCGAAGGAGAACTCGGTGCTCTCCTCCCTGTATGAAGTCGAGGGAGAAGGCGGCACTGGCGCTTATCTGCTTGAGGATGAGCTCGGAAAGATAAAGACTATATTCTGGGCGTTCAACATTATCGACTACGCGCCGTTTATCAACGCGGGAGTGACCCTCGATGACGGTTCAAAGGCAACGGCGGTGGGAACATGGTTCAACCACCACATGGAGCTCCCCACGGGTGAGCAGCTCGATGCGGGTGTTACGAGCATGAGAAGCTGGTGGGAAGTTACCGACGGAAAATGGCTCGATGAACAGTCCGGCGGAAGCGGCGGCGCAATGGTTGGAAAAGCCCTTGCGGAAAAGCTCGGTATAAAATCGGGTGACACGCTGCATCTCACGGGTACGGTCTCCGACATCACCGTGAACGTGGTCGGGATATTCGACGCGGGCGGCGACGAGGACGACAAAGTATTCATGCCTCTTGACGCGGCGCAGTCTCTTGACGGGCTGGACGGAAAAATAGACAGCATCGAGGTGAGCGCGCTCACAACTCCCGAAAACGACCTTGCGATAAAGGCGGCGAAGGATCCGAAATCGCTGACGATAGCGCAGTACGAAACATGGTACTGCACGGCATACGCAAGCTCGATATGTTATCAGATACAGGAGGTCATAACCGACTCGGTGGCGGCTCCCGTAAGACAGGTGGCGGATTCCGAGGGCGCGATACTCGAAAAGACACAGCTCCTTATGACTCTTATAACGATACTGAGCCTTATCGGAGCGGCGCTCGGCATTTGCAATCTCGTTACCGCGAGCGTTATGGAGCGCAGTGCTGAAATGGGACTTATGAAGGCGATAGGCGCGCAGAACTCCTCGGTTTCGGGGCTCGTGCTGACGGAGATAACCGTGACCGCGATAATCGGCGGCACCGCGGGATTTTTCGCGGGCTGGGGATTTGCGCAGATAATCGGTCATTCGGTATTCGGCTCGGCGATAACCATGCGGCCTGTGGTTATACCTCTGGTGGCGGTGCTCGTGGTGATAGTTACGCTGCTTGGCTGCATACCCGCTATAAGAATGCTTCTACGGTTAAGTCCGTGCGAAGTGCTTCACGGAAGATAATGGGGGCGATGTCATGAACAAAAGAAAAATGTTTCTGCGGATGATAACCGCATCGCTTATACGCCGCCGTTCGAGAATGCTGGTAGCGCTGCTTTCCATAGCTATCGGCGCGGCGATACTCTCGGGACTTGTGACCATATATGTTGATGTTCCGAGACAAATGGGCGCACAGTTCAGAAACTACGGTGCGAACATGATATTCACGCCAACGGACGGACAGTTCACAAGTGAGGACATAACAAACGGCATATCGTTTATCGAAAGCGCGGACATCGTGGGCGTGACCCCATACCGCTATGAATCGGTGAGGATACATGAGCTGCCGGTAATGGCGGCGGGAACGGATATGGAGCAGGCAAAGCTTACAAGCCCGTACTGGTCGGTGGAGGGCGCTTACCCTTCGGGAAGCGGTCAGCTGCTTCTCGGAGCGAGTCTTGCGGAACAGTTCCGGCTCGGTATCGGTGATGAGGTGACAGTAAACTATACGCCCGAATCTGGAGATACCGGGGAGAACGGAACCGTTGCCGACAATATGAAGGACATGACCGTTGCGGGAATTCTCGAAACGGGCGGCCCCGAGGAGGATTATGTATATATTTCCATGAGCGACCTTGAGGAGCTTACCGGAGTTTCCGGAAAGATAGACCTTGCGGAGCTTTCGGTATCGGCACGCTCGGAAAAGCTGAAAGAATACGCGGAAGCGATAAGCGCGAATGTAACGGGAGTGAGTGCAAGGCTCGTAAAGCGCGTGACGGAATCGGAGTCAACGGTGCTGACGAAGCTGCAGGCGCTTGTCCTGCTCGTGACTGTGGTAGTCCTTGCGCTTACTATGATATGTGTGGCGACCACCATGACCGCGGTAGTCACCGAACGGCGCAGAGAGATAGGGCTTCGTAAAGCGATAGGCGCGTCTAATGCAGGGATAATCGCGGAATTTATGGGCGAGGGCATAATGCTCGGCGCTGCAGGCGGCATAATCGGAGTGATACTCGGATTTATCTTCGCGCAGCAGGTGAGCATCAACGTGTTCAGCAGCTCGATATCATTCATGCCGCTGCTGGTGCCGATAACCATACTCGTGTCCGTGGCTGTGACCGGAGTTTCCTGCCTGCTTCCCATAAGAAGCGCGACGCAGATAGACCCCGCGCTGGTACTGAAAGGAGAATAAGCCGTGAGTTTGCTTGAATTGAAAAACATTTACAAAATATACGGAGACCTGCACGCACTTGACGATGTTAATCTTAAGGTGGAAAAGGGAGAATGGCTCTCGATAATGGGACCGTCCGGCTCGGGAAAGAGCACGATGATGAACATTATCGGCTGCATGGATAAACCCAGCAAGGGAGAAGTGCTCCTCGACGGCGTTGACATCTCAAAGGAGAGCTCGAAAAACCTCACGACCATACGCCGTGACAAGATAGGACTGATATTTCAGCAGTTCCATCTGGTAGGCTATCTCACCGCCATAGAAAATGTCATGCTCGCGCAGTATTACCACAGTGTCCCCGATGAAAAGGAGGCGCTCGAAGCGCTTGACCGCGTGGGGCTTGCGGACAGGGCAAAGCACCTGCCGAGCCAGCTTTCGGGCGGTGAACAGCAGCGAGTGTGTGTTGCGCGGGCGCTTATAAACTATCCCGAGATAGTCCTTGCCGACGAGCCTACGGGAAACCTTGATGACGCAAATGAGAAGATAGTCGTTGACCTGTTCCATAAGCTGCACAACGAGGGTACCACGCTCATTGTCGTCACCCATGACCCCGAGGTCGCGGAGGTGGCGCAGAGAACGGTATATCTGCGCAACGGAAAGCTCCACAAGGAGACGGTGAACGAGAACTTCACCGGTGAGATAAAATTCGATAAATGAGGTCGGATACAATGAAGAAAAGAACATTTGCGGCAGCGGCTGCCGCAGGGATATTGCTGTTATCGGGCTGCGGCGGCTCGGTCGCGTACAATGACGGAACGTATGAGGCAAGAAGCGCTGAATACATCAATGATGACGGCTCCGAGGAGGGAAACGGCTACGGTATCGTGACCGTGACCATAAAGGACGGCTCGATATCGGACTGTACATTCACGACTTACGAGCTTGACGGCACAGAAAAGGGCGAGGATTACGGAATGAAGTCCGGCAGCATAGCCAACAAGGATTTCTACAACAAGGCACAGAAGGCTGTGGGAGCCTGCCCGAAGTATGCGGAGCAGCTTGTGCTCGCGGGGAGCGTTGACGGTGTCGATGCCATCAGCGGCGCTACGATAAACTATCAGCAGTTCGTCGAAGCCGCTGACGCTGCGCTCTCGCAGGCGGAGAAGAAGTGATGCCGAGGGCGCTGCGGCATATCGCGGTATGTACGGCGGGGATAGCTTTGCTTGCGGTGCTGCCGTTTGCTCTTGCGGGAGGTTTCGGAAAAATGTCAGGCGATACCGATGCGGTATCCTCCGCATCGGTCATTATCGAAAAGCCCTCGGGCAGCTACACGGTGCTGATAAACCGCGACCGTCACAGGAGCGCCGATGACCTTGCCGCGTGGCATGAATTCTTTTCCGGCGGAGATTTCGAGATAATATTCGATGACATCGAATGTGTGACGCTCAGCGGAGACACGGGGGCGTTCACGCTTGCGCAGAGCTTCATGTCTCGGCTCCCGGAGAATCAGATGAAGGTGACATCGGGCGACGCGGTGCTTACCCTTTCAAAGGCAGAACACGGGCGGTTCGACATGATGATAGTTTCCGCGGAAGCCGCGGAGACATACGGCATATCGGACATATATGAGGACAGGAACGTCGATGTGATAGAGGTTGAGGACGAGACGGCATGAGAAAACTGAACGCGATACTCGGAATGGCGATCCTTGCGCTTTTCCTGCTTCATATCATTGTCGGGAGCTTACAGCTCGCGGGGCTTATACACGGCGGCAATGCCGTAATGTCGGCTGGCGCGTGGCTGCTTGTCGCCGCAGTGGCGGTACATACTGTCATTGGGATAAAGCTCACCGCCGATACGCTTATCGCGCTGAAAAAGTCGGGAGCTTCCTATTTCCGTGAGAATAAGCTTTTCTGGGTGCGGCGCATAAGCGGTTTTGCGTTGATGTTCTTTATCGCCGCTCACATGATACAGTTCATGGGCAGCGGCAGCGGCGGCGGTTTCAGACTTAACCTGTTCGATGTGCCGCAGCTCGTGATGTCGGTATTGCTGGTGCTGTCGCTGCTTCTGCATGTTGTGACGAATATCCGTCCGCTGATGCTTGCGCTTGGGGCGCGGGGAGCGAAGGAGTTCATTGCCGACGCGGCAGTAGTGCTTTCGTTCCTGCTGCTGGTCTCGGGCGCGGCGTTCGTTGTTTACTTTCTGAGGTGGCAGGTATGATAAACATAGTAGGCGCAGGGCTTGCGGGACTTTCAGCCGCGATGACGCTCGCACGGGCGGGGAAATGCTGCCGCATTATATCGGCGCAGCCTTCAGAGCGCGCACAGTCGGTACTTGCCGAGGGCGGAATAAATGCTGCTCTCGATACCATGGGCGAGGGTGACACGTATGAGCTTCATTTCGCGGAGACCATGAAGGGCGGCTGTTATCTTGCCGACCCGAACGCGGTGAGAGCGCTGACGCGGAACGCGCCGGAGGTAGTGAAAATGCTGTGCGGGCTCGGTGTACCGTTCAATCGGAATGACGACGGCAGCATGATGCTGCGAAACTTCGGCGGGCAGAAGAAAAAACGTACAGCCTTCGCGAAAAGCAGCACAGGAAAGATGATAATGACGGCGCTCACCGACGAGGTGAGAAAATACGAAGCCCGCGGACTTGTGACACGAATGGCGCACCATGTATTCCTGCGGCTGATAACAGATAACAGCGGGAGTTGTGTCGGTCTGCGGGTGCGGGACAGCTTCACGGGAAAGCTGTATGACCTTTACGGAAGTGTTATAATGTGCTGCGGAGGGCTGAACGGCTTTTTCCCGGAGATCACCACGGGAACGGTCACGAACAGCGGAAATGCAGCGGCAGTGCTGTTTGCCGGCGGCGTGAGATTTGCAGACCTTGAGATGATACAGTATCACCCGACAACAATGGGCATACCGGGCAAGCGGTGCCTTGTGAGCGAGGCGGCGCGCGGCGAGGGCGGACGGCTGTTCTCGGAAAAGGACGGCGAACGCAGGTATTTCATGGAGGAGCGCTATCCCGAGATGAAAAACCTCATGCCACGGGATGTGGTCTCACGTGAAATGTATCAAGAGATACGCAGGGGACGAAAAACGTATCTCGACATGACGGAGATATCCGCAGATGTATGGGACAAAAAGCTCTCCGACCTGCGGGAGGAGATAATGCATTATTTTCCCATTGACCCGAAAAGCGAGCCTGTTCCTGTGGAGACCGCCATTCATTACTTCATGGGCGGGATATATGTGAATGCAAGGCACGAAACGAGCCTGCCGGGACTGTACGCGGCGGGGGAGTGCGCGTGTCAGTATCACGGCGCGAACCGTCTCGGCGGCAATTCCATGCTCGGCGCGGTGTTCGGCGGTATTACCGCGGCGAATAACGTAAAAAACGATGATAACGCAGAAATAATAGAATACCGCGGCAGTGATGAATTTGACTGCGAAGCGTCTCACGGGTTTGTGAAAACGGAGGGAAAGATACTTTGCGACGGGCTTGGGATAGTGCGAAGTGAGGCACAGCTGCAAAATGCCGTTGAAAGTCTCGGTCCGCTCGTATGCGGGAACGCGGTGGAGCTTGCGCGTAAGGAGCTTGCGGCGGCTATGCTGCTTTCCGCGCTGAAGCGCACCGAAAGCCGCGGCGCGCACTTTCGCAGCGACTTCCCGGAAACGAAAGAAGAATACAGAAAAACAACGGTGTCACACTATGAAAACGGCAGCGTTGAGATAACTTTTGAAGACATTCCGAACGATGAAAATACTGTTTGAAATAACAAGACAAAAAAGCCAGGCAGAAAAACCGTATGTGCAGAGCGTTGAGCTTGAAACGACGGACACCACGGTGGCACGGGCGCTGGAACTGATAAACGCGGGGCAGCTTTCCGATGACCCTGTACAGTGGGACTGCTCGTGCAGACAGAAGAAATGCGGTGCCTGCGCGATGCTGATAAACGGCAGACCGCGGCTTGCCTGCGATACTATGCTTTCGGAGTTCCCGAATGGAAAGGTGACGCTCGCGCCGCTGAGAAAATTCCCCGTAGTGCGAGACCTTGCGGTTGACCGCAGCGTGATGTTCGATGCGCTGAAAAAGCTGGGAGCGTGGCTCGAAGATGAAGCCGGAGAAGACGGCACCGGCATGGCGTATGACGCGTCGCGGTGTCTGCAGTGCGGGTGCTGCCTTGAAGTCTGTCCGAACTTTTACGCGGGCGGGAAGTTCTTCGGAGCCTCTGCGCTGACACCGGCGTCACGGCTGATAGCGCAGGCTTCAAAGGAAGACGGAAAGCGGCTGAGCAATACATACAAAGCGCATTTCTACAACGGATGCGGAAAGTCGCTTGCGTGCAGGGATATATGTCCCGCGGGCATAGATACCGAGCGCCTTCTCGTGAACTCGAACGCTGCCGCGGTATGGAAACGCAGCCTACGGAAGAACAAAAAATGAAACAAATAACTGCAGCTTTCGCCGCGCTTATGATGCTTGCTCTTTCAGGCTGCGGCAGTGCGAAATATCACTATGATGTCCGCAAAGACCTCAGCATCACCTTCGGCAACTCCGACAGGGTGATAGAGGAGATACGCGGCGCGTTAAAGGCGCACAGTCCGAGAATAACTATCTGCTATGAGTCGGGCTCGGACAACATGGGCGACATTTACCCCATGACAGACGAGCTGGTATCGTTCGCAATGTCCGAGACAGATGACCCCTGCGAGGGCGACTACATTTATCAGCAGTACGGCGGCTACCGCACCGAGTACAGCTTTGAAAAGACCGGTGAAAAGTATTCCTACACCATAGACATTATTCCGGAATACTACACCACTCCCGCACAGGAGAAGACCGTCGATGAGCGGGTCTCAGATATCCTCGCGGAGCTCGGTCTGTCGGGAAAGAGCGAGTATGAGCGGGTGAGCGCGGTCTATAACTACGTTTATGGGAATGTGAAGTATGACAGGGTGCATAAGAAGAACCCGCATTATCATCTGCGCTCCACGGCTTACGGTGCGCTGGTGAACGGCTGTGCCTGCTGTCAGGGGTACAGTGTGCTGATGTACAGGCTGCTGAGAGAATCGGGGATAAACGTGCGTGTAGTGACGGGGAACGCGGTAAGCGCGGGCTCTGTCGAATATCACGCGTGGAATATCGCGGAGATAGACGGTTTGTACTATAACATCGACGTAACATGGGACGCGCAGAGACAAGAGCATGATTATTTTCTGAAAAGCGATGAAACGTTTTCGGAAACACACGTGAGAGACGAAATGTATTCGACGCCGGAGTTTTATCAAAAATACCCGATGTCAGAAAATGATTATATGATTTAGGAGGATACTTATGAAAAAAAGGATAGGCGAGATCATACTTTTCGTGCTTAGTCTGTTGCTCACTGTCGGGATAAAGCTGATATTTCCCGCCTGCGGAGCGCATGATGACGGTTCGTTCATGAACTGCCGCTGGGCGGAGCAGGCTGTTTTCGGCGCAGGTGCGGCGATCACTCTGATATCGCTGATCGCACTTGTTTTCGGCGGCAGGAGAGAGGCTGCGGACGCGCTGCTGGCTGTTATACCGCTTGCAGGTGTGACAGCTTTCATTCCCGAGATACTGATCCCGCTTTGCAAAATGCCGATGATGCAGTGCCATACCGCAATGCGCCCGTCAGTTATCGTTATCTGCTGTCTGATAGCTGTTACAGCGCTTGCGAACGCAATTGTCATTCTCCGCAAGAAGGAAAGAACAAAATGAAACTTACCGAAAGCTTAGCATTCAAAAATGTGAAAGGGCGCCCCGCGGGCTCGCTTGCGCTTATCATTCTTACCGCGATAATGGCGGCTTCGATAGTTGTGGGAACTGTGACGGTGACGAGCCTGCGGACAGGGCTGAATGCGCTTGAAGCAAGGCTCGGCGCGGACATCATGGTAGTTCCCGCGTCTGCGACATCAAAGAAGAATTTTGAGAACATAGTGCTTCAGGGGAGCATGGGATACTTCTACATGGACAGGTCATATTACGACAAGGTCGCCGAACACGAGGGCATCGAGAAGATGTCACCCCAGCTTTTTCTTGCGTCGGCAAGCGCGGGCTGCTGTTCGGTTCCTTTGCAGATAATAGGATATGACCCTGATACGGATTTCACGGTATCGCCATGGATACGCAAGAGCGCGGGCGGCGACCCCGGGCTTTACGATGTGGTGGTGGGCAACGATCTCAGCGTGTTCGTTGGTGACAGCATAACATTCTACAACGTGGAATGCAATGTCGTTGCAAAGCTCGACAAGACGGGGACAGACCTTGACACTGCGGTCTATACGAACATGGAGACGATAAAGAAACTTATAGCGTCTTCGATAGAGCTCGGAATGAACGATTTCAAAGATATCGACCCGGACAGGGTGATATCCTGCATACTGATAAAGACCGCCGCCGACCGTCCTGTAGATGAAGTGCTCAATGACCTGAACCTGCACGTGCGCCGCACGAAGTCATTCAAGACAAAGGATATGATATCCGGCGTGTCGGACAGCCTTATGGGCGTGTCGGGCATTATCGGGGCGCTTATGTGCGCGGTGTGGGTGCTTGGTCTCGTGATACTGTTCCTTGCGTTCACGCTGTCTGTGAATGAACGCAGAAAGGAGTTCGCGGTACTGCGGATAACGGGAGCTTCACGCAGAAAAATATCGGGAACTGTAGTTTCGGAAGCTTTGATAATAACGCTTGCCGGGGGAATATCCGGGATAGCGGCGGGACTGCTCATTATCCTGCCGTTCAACGCTCTTATAGAAGAGAGCATGGGATTGCCGTTCCTGCTTCCCGAGCCTTGGGTGACGGCAGTGCTGTGCATCGCCGCCGCTGCTGTATCTGCTGCTGCGGGAGCATTCGCCTCGGCGTATTCCGCTCACCGGATAAGCAGGATAGACGCCGGGCTTACGCTGAGAGGTGACAACTGATGAACATTTCCGCAGAAAACATAAGCAAGGAATTTATCCGTCAGGGCAAAGGCACCAACCGTTTTATCGCTGTGCAGCCTGCGGATATTACGATAGCTCCGGGAAAGCTGACACTGCTCATGGGGCGGTCGGGAAGCGGTAAATCCACGCTGCTGAATATGCTTTCGGGGCTGCTCATGCCGACTTCGGGAAAGGTAATGTACGATGATACCGACATATACTCGCTTGACGACGACAAGCTCTCGGAGTTCCGCGCTGAGCACATCGGCGTTATCCCGCAGGGGCAGACAGCCGTTCACAGCCTTACCGTCATCGAGAATATCTGCCTGTCTTACATGATACACGGAACTGCCGGAGAACGCGGGCAGGCGAAGATATACGCCGCGGAGCTTATGGAGCGTTTCGGGATAGCGGAGCTTGAAAACGAGCTTCCGTCCGCGCTTTCGGGCGGCGAGCTGCGAAGAATGGCAATAGCGAGAGCAATGATAAGAAAGCCGCAGGTAATATTTGCCGACGAGCCCACCTGTGACCTTGACGACGAGAACACGGCGCTTGTGCTGACGATACTGAAAGAGGCGGCGCAGAGCGGCACTTCGGTGTTTATGGTGACACATGAAAAAGACGCTGTCGGGTATGCGGATATCTGCTGCACGATGAACGCGGGAAGAATAGCAGAGGCATGAAAAAAGCCCGTATCGCGAGCGGTACGGGCTTTCTTATATTTCCGCGGCGGCTTTCAGTTTTCCAAGTTTTTTCCTGATGCCGAGCAATTCATCATATCGGCTGACGACACCGCGCTGGAACTCAACAGAGGGAAACGGGAAGGGGACGCGTATCTCCTTCATCGTATCGTTGTACAGCATGGGACGCGGGCTGTCCGAGGACGCGAAAGAGCGAATATAGTTCTTGTACGTGTATCTGAACCATTTTATATCAAGCTTGTCCTTGAATTCATCACGCAGCAGCAGCACCCCGCAGTGGTCGTTGGGATAGAACGGGTAGTCGCGGTAAAACATAGTTCCCGCGTTGTTCCCGTCCCTCGCCCATGTAAGACATTGAGGCGCGTCAATTATCTTGTTCCCGTGTATGTGCAGGAGCCAATCCTTGTCGGCATACCACGCGATACCTTCGCGCACGGTCTGCGAAGTCACACAGGGAAAGCTGCCCGGGTGTTCATAGACCTCCTCCTCCGTTATCCGCGCACCTGTCATAATACGGAAAACATCTGATATTCTTATGGTGCCGTCTGTCCTGTTTTCGGAGAGCACCGTGGTTTTCTCGAGAACATTGTCTATCCTTGCCGTAAGCTCATCGCAGGTGTTTATTATATGTCGCAGCTCCTCTGCTTTCTCGACAAAAGCCAGCTGTTCTTCCATAGGCGGGAACGGGTAGTCAACGTGAATGCTTCCTGCCGCTGTTTCGCTAAGCTTGCGGTGAGAGCCGAGCGCGGTCACACTTTCGAGAAAAGCCGAACGGTATTTCAGCACGAACCACTTCAGCGAAAGCTCGTTTTTAAATCTTTCCCGCGGGATAAGCACCCCGCAGTCGGTGGTGCAGATGAACTTCATATCGCGGTATGTAATCTGACCCGCGTTTCCGTTCTTCGTCCATGTGATACAGGGCATATCGTATATCCTGCTGTGACCTTCGCGTCTTATCGCAGTTTCATCGACGAAGTAAGTCAGCCCGTTGTTCTTCGTCTGACAGGTAAGGCACGGCAAAGCACCCTGCATGGAATATATCTGCTCCTCGGTGAGTTTTGTGCCTGTCTCTGTGATAAATATATCCGAAACGGTCATAGTGCAGCATCTCCGAACAGCTTTTTGATCTCCGCTTTTATCTCTTCCGTCTTTGCGGTAAGCTCCTCAAGCGTCACAGTTTCCTGTCGGCGGTTTCTGAAATACCTTTCGGGAGCGAGCGGGAGAGAGTAAACGGTGTGCTGTCTGTTAAGGTCAAAAAATCTGCCGCTCTCCGCGTCATACTGTATGCCGATAGCGTCAAGTATTGTGCCGTATTCCGGCAAAAGCTCACCGTCATCGCTCAGCAGGTCTTTCTTTTTTGGTTTTACAATGCCTTTTCTGCCGGTTTTCAGCATGGAGCACAGCAGAATGTGTTCATCTTCCGTGAGAAGTCTGCGCTGCTCCGCCTCGTTTTTGAGTATGCTTCCGATGTCTTCATTCTTTATCATGTCATAAACCGCGGTCTTTTTTTCGGCAATTCCGTGAATGTTGATATATCCGTATTTCCTGCCGTGTATTTCTTCATTCCATTCATTTTTCCACAGCATTACGGTATCTTCGTCCTTCTCACGGAAATGCTGCTCGATGACAGAAGGCATACCGCAGTACGGCGAGAGCTCATCGTGAAGAAATGCGCCGTTTTCGTCCGTCAGTCCGGTGCGGAAACGCTTGTCGGAATTTGCGTAGCCGTCGTTGTCCACGATGTACGCCCATACATTCTCGTTTTTTGCGATGACATCATCGACAGAGCTCAGCCCAGTGTCGCGCTTGCGCAGAAACAGCACATAAGTCTTCCATTTGGTGTAGGACGCGAATGCATACGCGGGAAGCGATATGACAGCTTCCACGGCACAGCGCTCCAGCAGGTATTCCCTGAACTGCGCCAGCGCGGGAACTTCAAGTATCCCCTCGGGGACTATGACAGCCGCTCTACCGCCCGGGCGCAGCATATCTGTTATTTTGAGCAGAAAGCTCGTTTCGAGCCGTCTTATGCTGTTGCCGCGGAGAAATCCATAGTCACTGTCGGGGTCGGAGTAGGCAAAGTCGCCCTTGCCGTACGGCACGTTGGTGACTATGAAGTCGATACAGTCTTTCATTTTGGGAATGTCGGTGAGTGTATTGAGCTTTCGTATATCCGAAAAACCGCCTCCCGCAAGAGCCATATTTACTTTTGCTCTTGCTATGCTGTTCGCATCGATGTCATATCCGACGAATATACTGCCCGCAAGTTCGGAGATATCGGTCTCTTTCTCCGCACCTGCACACAAATCCTTCATATATCTGAAAGTTTCCGTAAGAAATCCGCCTGTACCGCAGCAGCAGTCCGCCACAGTTTTCCTGTTCACGATAATGTCTTTAATATCGGCGGGGGAGAAGAACATTCTTACGATAGCGCGTATTATGTGTCTTGGAGTAAAAAACTGACCGAGGGCGGAACGTGTCCTGTTTCCGGCGAGACTTTCATAAACATCCCCGAACACATCGAATGAAAGCTCCTCGTCGGGAAGCGCGGCGATAATACCGTGAGCGCCGGTCAGCAGTCCGCCGCCGTGTGATATCTCATTTTCCGCGAGATCTCTGAAGTCGAAAACAATGTGCCTTCCGTCCTTGTCGGTCATTCTGAAGACCTCGGAGTATCTTGCGTAGATATCGGAGCGGTTCTTTGCTGCATCGTCAAGAGATCCGAGCATTGCGTCTGCGGTGCTGAGGGCGCTCCAATCCGTACCGAGCCGCGCGGCAAGCATTTTCAGAGTTATCATGGCGATAGTGAGGTCAATGCTCGTTTCATCGGACAGCCGTATCTCCGACGACTGTCGGTACAGCGTTTTAAGGCTGTTGATGACCCGCCTGAAGTCCTTGCGGGAGAATGTGCCGGAATTCATTTCAGCAGCCTGCCGACAGCTGCGGGCAGCTCGGAAAAGCTCATTATCCGCGCGTCAAAGTTGTCCGGAGACCCGAACCCGTACCCCGCGTGAATGAACGGCACGCCCGCTTCACGGGCTGCTTCGCCGTCAAGCACGGTGTCGCCGACATATACGATATCTGTGAGTCCGCTGCGCTCTGCAACGAGTTTTATGTTCTTACCCTTGCTCATTCCCGTTCTGCCCGCACATTCAAAGTCGGAGAACAGCTCCCCGAACCCGCATTGGTCGAGGAATATCTGGATATAGCCGTCCTGACAGTTGCTCACCACTGCGAGGAGATACTCTTTGCTGAGAGCTTCCAGCGTTTCGCGCTCTTTTGGAAAGTAACACTGTGACGGGTGAGCGATAAGATAGTCATGCTCCGCGTCCGTGCATTTGCGTATCATGGAGATACGCTCCTCCCGCGGCAGCATGGGGAACATAAGGTCTGCTATATCTTCAAGTGTCTTGCCCATGTAGCTCTTCATCTGTTCCCTGGTGAAAGTCAGACCGAGGTCTGAGTTCCTTGCTATGCAGTCGTTCCATGCCGCAATGACATTTGCGGAGGAATCCCACAGCGTTCCGTCGAGGTCGAACAAAATACCTTTTTTCATGTTTTTCTCCTTTATTTTTCGTACATAAAGTCCTTTGCGGACTTTTCATCGACGCCGAATCTGTAACCGAGATGCGCGGCGGCAGGGGTAACGATAAGATACACGATGCCGAGTATTACGGGGAATATCACGGGTGGCTGAGAAGCGTCCTCGATGATGAAGAACGTTGGAGCGAGCGCTCCGAAGACGAAGTAAGATCCAAGCAGCAGCTCACCCGTCATCGGGAAGGCTCCGAGAGCGCAGGCGAGCAGCACCCCGCAGGGTACGCACATCACAGCCGCGGCAGCAAGCCCTAAGAATACCCAGCGCAGCTTCGGTATGCTCTCCACACGTTTCGCCCGCAGCATTTTCGCTTCCTTCTGACCGTCCCGCAGCCCCGCCGTGAACGCAAGGCTCGCGTAGATGAACACCGTGAACAGTACCGCGACATAGGGAATGTACCATTCGGAAAGCAGCGGAGCCAGCGATACTGTCATTATCCCGCCGAGTATGTTACCGAACACGCACAGCCCGAGCCCCTTCGCAAAGATTATGAATATGTTGTCACGCTTCATTTTCCCATATCCTCCTTGCCGCTTATTCCGTATATCCTGCCGCTGTCATCGACCCACCCGGCGTAGTAGCCGTTGACGATGTTGTCCATGACTTTGAGCGCCTTTTTCTGAGCGGGAATTGCGCGTGAAGCGTTTGTATCGGTCTCGTTCACGACCTTGACCGCCATGTACAGGTCGTCGGGGCAAGCCTCAAGGTACTGTGCGTTTACCGCAAAGCCGCTGTCCTTTATGTGCAGGAACCGTCCCTGTATGCAATCCGCGTCCGGGTAAAGCTCGCTCAGATCCACGAACTGCGATAAATTCCCGTTGGTTATCGCGTCGGCAGCGGCACTGTCAACGATGAAAAGCTGCGCCTCGCCGTACATTGCCTCGCTCGTTACCTTTGTGACTGCCGCAAGTGAATACTGCGGGTCTGGGTTGTCACTGAGGTCTGCGCTGTAAACATCTACGTGGATATAGCCGCTGTTGTCGTAGTCGGGGCAGTAGAGTTCGAAGGCTTCTTCAAACTCCTGAGTCTTGTACATCACGTTTGAGGATATCTCCTTGTCCTTTGTCACCACGAGTACACGTATATCTCCCTGCTGCTTCTGGAGCAGGGAATTTATAAGGAACGCCGCCACCGCTGCGAAGAATACACCCGCGATAACGTACCATTTATTGTGGTAGAAGAAGTTCTCGATACGCTTGAACCCGTGAAGCTCATATACGGGCTTTTCCTCCTCGTGTATCTCCGATTCGCTCTCATCTATAATTCCTTGTTTGAGCTTTAACAGCTCTCTTTTATCGTCCTGGTATGACATTGTATCACCTGTTATCCGTTGTTTTCATTGATGTGTCAGTTTTCCGGCAGTTTCGGTTCGAACAAATATGACCTACCGACCATTCTTTTTGCAAAACCAACTTTTATTATACTATTTTTTTGTGTTCAATACAATGAACAGAGATGAAATTTCACATAGTTTTCACAATACGGCGATACCATGCATAAAAATAAAACTTGCCAAGAGAGTAAAAATGTGATATAATATAAATACTCATTTAAAGAGAGGTATGAAAATGTCCGATAACAGCTATTTAAGCGAGATTCGCAACTTCTGCATCATCGCACATATAGACCACGGAAAATCCACGCTTGCCGATCGTATCCTCGAACAGACGAGCACAGTCGCGGAGCGTGATATGGAGGAGCAGCTCCTCGACAACATGGAGCTTGAACGTGAGCGCGGAATAACCATAAAAGCGCGTGCTGTGCGCCTGAACTACAAGGCTGACAACGGTGAGACTTATGTGTTCAACCTTATCGACACGCCCGGTCATGTGGACTTTAACTATGAAGTCTCACGGTCGCTCAACGCCTGTGAGGGCGCGATACTTATAGTTGACGCGTCCCAGGGCATAGAAGCCCAGACGCTTGCCAACACCTATCTTGCGGTTGAGCAGGACCTTGAAGTCGTGCCTGTCATAAATAAGATAGACCTTATCTCCGCCCGCCCCGACGAGGTCAAGCAGGAGATAGAGGACGTCATAGGCATACCCGCTATGGACGCGCCGCTCATCTCCGCAAAAATGGGCATAAACATAAAGGAAGTCATGGAGCGCATCGTCACCGATATCCCCGCGCCCAAGGGAGACCCGGACGCACCTCTCAAAGCTCTGATATTCGACAGCTACTACGACATCTACAAGGGCGTAATAGTCTATGTGCGCGTTAAGGAAGGTTCTCTGCGCGTCGGCGACAGGATACGCATGATGGCGACGGGAGCGGAGTTCCAGGTGGTGGAGCTTGGCTATATGGGAGCTACCAGCCTTATCCCAGCGGGTGTGCTGAAAGCAGGCGAAGTAGGCTATATCGCGGCTTCCATAAAATCCATAGGCGATACGAAGGTGGGCGATACCGTGACGCGATGCGACGAACCTGCCGCGGAGCCGCTCGCGGGATACCGCAGCGTAAATCCGATGGTATTCAGCGGCATATATCCCGCTGACGGCTCAAAGTACGGCGACCTGCGTGACGCACTGGAAAAGCTGCGGCTGAACGACGCGTCGCTCACCTTCGAGCCGGAGACATCAATTGCACTCGGATTCGGTTTCCGATGCGGATTTCTCGGACTTCTGCACATGGAGATAATACAGGAGCGCTTAGAGCGTGAATACAACCTCGACCTTATAACAACAGCGCCCTCTGTTGTGTATAAGATAGACAAGATGAACGGCGAGACCGTGTTCATCGACAACCCGACGAACTACCCCGACCCCACGGAGATAAAGCAGGCTTACGAGCCTATGGTGGAAGCTCATGTTTATGCGCCCTCGGACTACGTAGGCAACATAATGGAGCTTTGCCAGCAGCGCCGCGGAGTTTTCAAGGATATGAAATATATCGACAAGACACGCGTTGACCTGCATTATGACCTGCCGCTCAACGAGATAGTCTATGATTTCTTCGATGCGCTCAAGTCACGCACCAAGGGCTATGCGAGCTACGATTACGAGTTCAGGGGCTTTGTGCCGTCAAAGCTCGTAAAGCTTGACATACTGCTCAACGGCGATGTAGTCGATGCGCTCTCGTTCATCGTCTTTGCCGACAGCGCATACCCGCGCGCCCGCAAGATATGCGAGCGCCTCAAAGACCATATACCGCGTCAGCTTTTTGAAGTTCCTGTACAGGCTGCGGTGGGCGGCAAGATAATCGCCCGTGAGACGATAAAAGCAATGCGCAAGGACGTTCTCGCAAAGTGCTACGGCGGCGACATCACCCGTAAGAAAAAGCTGCTCGAAAAGCAGAAAGAGGGTAAGAAACGTATGCGTCAGTTAGGCTCGGTGGAGGTACCGCAGGAGGCATTCATGGCTGTGCTGAAGCTTGACGATGAATAAACCTGTCGGACTGTATATCCACGTTCCGTTCTGTCTGTCGAAATGTCCCTACTGCGACTTCTATTCCGTGCCGTACAGCCGTGAAAGGGCAGGGGAGTACGCTGCCGCGGTGATACGAAATATAAAGCATTACAGCTGCAGTTTCGACACCGTGTATCTCGGCGGGGGGACGCCTGTACTGCTGTATGAGCATATCCCGAATATCCTCGCGGCGGCGGACATAACGAGTGGTGCGGAGATAACCGCGGAAGCCAACCCGTGCATGGCAAAGCCGAATATACTGCGGAAGCTGAAAGCCGCGGGGGTGGAGCGTATCTCCTTCGGGGTGCAGTCCATGGACGAGCGGGAGCTTGAGCTGCTCGGGCGGCGGCATACCGTAAAGCAGGCTGAGGACGCGCTGAGAAATGCGGCAGAAGCGGGTTTCGCAAGCATATCCGCCGATATGATGACGGGGCTTCCCGGGCAGGACGAGAAAAGCATAGAGAATACCGTTTCCCGACTTTCCGGGCTCGGCGCGCACCACATCTCCCCGTATATATTGAAAATAGAGGAAGGAACGCCTTTCGCGGAGCGTGGGATAAAGCTGCCCGATGAAGACAGAGTCGCGGAGCTGTATCTGCATACCGTGCGGACACTCGAAAACCTCGGTTACGCGCAGTACGAGATAAGCAATTTCGCGAAGCCCGGACATGAGTGCCGTCATAATCTGAAATACTGGCGTTGCGAGGAGTATCTCGGTATAGGCGCGGCGGCACATTCTTTCTATGGAGGGAAACGTTTCTGCACCGAACGGGATATTGACAAGTTCATAGCGCTGCCGGTACAGGAAACGACCGTGACCGACGAGGCGCCGGGCGGCTGGGAGGAATTTGCTATGCTGCGGCTGCGGCTTGCGGAGGGACTTTCATTCGCTGACGCGGAGAAATTCGGGAAATGCGGGGAGCTGCGGGCGAATGCGGCAAAACTGCCCGAAAGTATTGTGAAAATGACCGAAAGCGGGGTTCGTCTAACCACAGAGGGCTTTCTTGTTTCAAACGCGGCGATAGGGAAACTTATATTTGGCTGATATGGAATATATTTCGATAGGAAACGTTATAATAAAGAAAACGGCGGCTCTGGCTCCAATGGCGGGAGTTGCCGACGCAGCTTTCCGCACGGTGGCAAAGCGTTTCGGCGCAGCGTACTGCGTGAGCGAAATGGCGAGCTGCAAGGGTCTTGTGTACAGTGACCGCAAAACCGCGGAGCTGCTTACCATAAGCGAAACCGAGCGCCCCGCGGCGATACAGCTGTTCGGCTGCGAGCCGGAATTTGCGGCAAAGGCTGTGGAAACAGCCGAGAGGTTTGCACCCGATATAATCGACCTGAACGCGGGGTGTCCGGTGCCGAAGGTCACGGGGAACGGTGCCGGCAGCGCCCTTATGAAAGACCCGAAGCTGTTCGCGGAAATGGTGACCGCGCTTGTGAGATCCGCCCATGTTCCTGTGACGGTGAAGATACGCGCGGGCTGGGACAGTGAGCATATCAATGCCTGCGAGATCGCTCATATCGCAGAAGAATGCGGAGCCGCGGCTGTCGCGGTCCACGGGCGCACAAAGACACAGATGTACAGCGGAAAGGCTGACCGCGAGGTTATAGCGGCGGTGAAACAGCGTGTCAATATCCCGGTCATTGGCAACGGTGACGTTGACAGTGTTGAAAGCTGCGTCGGTATGTACAGCGAAACGGGCTGCGACCTTGTGATGATAGGGCGGGGAGCTTACGGCGATCCGTGGCTGTTCCGCGATATCGACGACTATTTTGAGGGCAGGGAGAGAAAGCCCGCTCCCACGCTCGATGAACGGCTCGGGATCATGCGGGAGCAGATAGAGCTTCTCGTGAAATGCAAGGGCGAGTTCATCGGCATGAAAGAAGCGAGAGCGCAGGCGGCGTTCTATCTGAAGGGCATGAACGGTGCGGCGCGGTACCGCGGGATGTGCGGAAAGCTTACGGCGATAAATGACCTTTATGAGCTTATAGAGCTGATAAAGGCTGAAAATAAAACAAGCAACGGAGGAAATGACAATGTATGAGTATAAGGTGGACATTTACAAGATAAAGTACGCCGAAGAAGCAATGAACACTTATGCGCAGGAGGGCTGGAGGGTAATTGCTGTGACTCCTCACCACCTTGCGGGATTTCTCGATGTATTCTATGAGCGTGAGGTAAGCGAAGACGATAAGGATCTCGATGATGATGAGATAGAGATCATCGGGGAAGAAGATGAAGACGAGATCGAAGTGATCATCGAGGATTCAGATGAAGCCGAGTTCACCGAGTTGGACAAGTCAAGATTTGCAGTTCCCGATGACATCTGGGATTTTACGGGCGAGGAAGAAAGCGAGGACAATGAATGATAGCACTTATAACAGGCGCAAGCTCGGGAATGGGGCGTTCATTCGCGAGAATACTTGCGCGGCGCGGCTTTGACATAGTTATCGTGGCAAGGCGGCGCCAGCGGCTTATGGAGCTTAAGCAGGAGCTTACGGAAAAGTACGGCGTGCGTGTCAAGGTGCTGTGTCACGATCTTGCGGATCCCGACGAGTGCATACAGCTCTATGAAGAGGTGGAGCACGCGAACATCGACATCGTGATAAACAATGCGGGTTTCGGAGTGTTCGGAAAATTCACCGAGACCGACCTTGACAGCGAGCTTAAAATGATAGATGTGAACATCAAGGCTGTGCATATACTGACTAAGCTGTTCTTGAAGCGTTTTGTCAAGCGCAACTACGGTTATATCCTCAATATCGCGTCGCTGGCGGGATTTATGGCGGGGCCGTTCTTCTCGTCATACTATGCATCGAAGAACTATGTGCTCCAGCTTACAAAGGCATTGTACGAGGAGCTTCGCAGCGAGGGTTCGAATGTGTATATCGGCGCGTTCTGCCCGGGACCTGTCAAGACGGAGTTCAATTCCGTGGCAGGTGCGGATTTTGCGGTGGAGGGGCTTGATGAAATGTCCGCAGCGGAGTACGCGATAGAGAAGATGTTCGACGGACAGCTTGTGATCGTGCCGTCGCTGTATGCTAAGGTGCTCTCCGCCGCGGTGCGTTTCGCGCCCACGAAGATGCTGCTTGCGGCGACGGGAAAGGTTCAGCGGGCGCGAAATCAGAACGAGCCTGTCAATGACCTTGAAACTCCCGTAAACAATGGCGCGGATCTTAAACTGCGGCTTTCCGACGAAGAGCTTCAGGATGCTATTTCGGGAATGTATGATGATATCAAGGATATAAACGGACTTATCTGAGCCGTATTACATCTGCCCGCGCAAACCGGGCGGTTATAACAAAAGGAGACTTTAATAATGAGTGAATGTACACACAATTGTGAGACCTGCGGGGCAGACTGTGCTTCCCGCAGTGCGGAGAGCCTGCTTGCACCGCAGAACGAGCTTTCGGACGTAAAAAAGGTCATTGCCGTTGTATCCGGCAAGGGCGGCGTAGGAAAATCGCTGGTGACCGCTCTTATGGCAAACGCGGCGGTGCGTGCGGGAAAGACTGCCGCTGTACTTGACGCTGACGTTACCGGCCCGTCGATACCGAAGCTTTTCGGTCTGCGTGAGAGGGCGCAGGGAAATGAGACAGCGCTGTTCCCGTCACAGGCAAAAAACGGCGTGCGCATAATGTCCGTGAATCTTCTGCTTGAGAATGACACCGACCCCGTAGTATGGCGCGGTCCTGTTATAGCGGGCGTTATAAAGCAGTTCTGGACGGACGTTATCTGGGACAAGGTAGATTATATGTTCGTGGATATGCCTCCCGGAACCGGCGATGTGCCGCTTACTGTGTTCCAGTCGCTTCCCGTGAGCGGTATCATTGTAGTCACAAGCCCTCAGGAACTTGTGGAGATGATAGTGGAGAAGGCTGTGAAAATGGCGGAGATGATGAATATTCCCGTGCTCGGTATCGTGGAGAACATGAGCTATTTCGAGTGCGACGAATGTCACAAGAAGCACTTCATCTTCGGTGAGAGCCACATTGACGGCATTGCGCAGCGCCACGGCATAAAGAGCGTCGCAAAGCTTCCGATAAACCCTGCGTTCGCTCAGCTCGCCGACAGCGGCAATATCGACAGCTCACCCGATATTCTCGCGGATTTCGCGTCGGAGATATTCAGCAGATGAAGAAAACGCTCTTAGCGGGTGACCCCGTTAAGAGCGTTTTTATAATGTGTGCAGATATCAGAAACACCTTTCCTTGCGTTCCTTTTTGCAGGTCTCAATGTTCCCGCAGCGATAGCAAAGCTCGTTATCGCATATACCGTCGTTCTCAAAATAAGACCTGATATTGTTCATGGTGGTCTCGGCAATGTTGTTCAGAGCCTCGGTGGTGAGGAAAGCTTGATGTGATGTCACAATGACGTTGGGCATTGAGATAAGGCGCGCCAGCAGCTCGTCATTGAGGATATGACCCGACCTGTCCTCGAAGAACAGATCCGCTTCCTCCTCATATACGTCAAGACACGCGGCACCTATCTTTCTTGCCTTGATGCCTTCAAGCAGAGCTTCCGCGTCAATGAGCGCGCCGGGTGAGGTGTTCAGTATCACCACGCCCTTCTTCATCTTTTCGATGGAATCGCGGTTTATCATGTGCCTTGTATCATCTGTCAGCGGGCAGTGCATGGAAATGATGTCGCTCTTTTCAAAGAGCTCGTCAAGCGTGACATAGTTTATTCCGCTGTCCTTTGCGGGGTAAGCGTCATAGGCTATGATATTCATGCCGAAACCGCGGCAGATGTCGATGAACACTCTTCCTATGCGTCCCGTGCCGACTACGCCGACAGTCTTTCCGTGCAGGTCAAATCCTGCAAGCCCGTTCAGCGAGAAATTGAAGTCTCTTGTTCTGATGTACGCCTTGTGGATACGGCGTATAGATGTGAGCAGCAGAGCCATTGCGTGTTCTGCGATCGCGTAGGGAGAATATGCCGGCACACGCATGATGTGTATCTTCCCATAGGCATGGCGGATATCGACATTGTTATAGCCCGCACATCTTAACGCTATGACCTTTATTCCGTATTCACAGAGTTTATCTATGACTGCCGCGTTCACAGTATCGTTCACGAACACGCATACCGCGTCGCAGCCCCTCGCAAGCTCCGCGGTCATCTCCGTGAGCTTTGTTTCAAGGAATTTGAACTCTATCTCGCCTTCTTTTTCATAGGGCGCGAAAGAGGCTTTGTCGTATTCTTTGGTTTCAAAAAAAGCAATTTTTATCATAAAGCGACCTCCGATTGATATACTTATATTATACCATACAGGTAGATTTATGTCAACGAAAAAGCGAGAGCGTATCGGAGAAAGTTTAATGATATGTTCGGGATAAATCTTCCGATATGGGCGGTAGTTATTATTAAAAACTTCGGACTGCGAGGCAGAAAAAAACCGTATGGCAGATAACTACCATACGGTTTCGCGGCGGGTCGTCGCCCGCCTGTCTCTGTCGAACGCTTTAGATGTTTCTCTGGACAGCGAGGCAGAAAAAAACCGTATGGCAGATAACTACCATACGGTTTGTCAGCGCGGACACCGCGCCTGGAGGCGCCACCCAGATTTGAACTGGGGATCAGGGTGTTGCAGACCCACGCCTTACCACTTGGCTATAGCGCCGTTGCTTTTACTTTTGTAGAACGCGAACATTTTTACAAAAATAAAAGCATTGCCCCCGCTTTTGCAAGGGCTCTGGAGCGGATTACGAGGCTCGAACTCGCTACCTCCACCTTGGCAAGGTGGCGCTCTACCAGATGAGCTAAATCCGCAGGTTTAAATATGGCGACCCGAATGGGGCTCGAACCCATGACCTCTAGCGTGACAGGCTAGCGTTCTAACCAGCTGAACTACCGGGCCTTAGTAAAAATCACTTGAATGGTGGGAGTTACAGGGCTCGAACCTGTGACCCTCTGCTTGTAGGGCAGACGCTCTCCCAGCTGAGCTAAACTCCCATTGCTTCAAGCGACTACTACATTATAATCCATTTCTATCGATTTGTCAATAGCTTTTTTAAAATTTTCTTTATTTATCTTTAAATTACATATTTCAACAAGGAAAATTGTGCAAATTACATGAATATAGAGAGTACAGCTGTACATAATATTTTCAGCCGCTTTTATGGGTACTTAGTGCGTATAGACGCGGCAAAAACAGAAAAGGAACTTGATAATATGAGGATCGTAGATAAGATCGCGCTTTTTCTCCTTATAGTCGGCGGACTTAACTGGGGACTTGTCGGACTTTTCCGCTTTGACCTTGTAGCATGGCTGTGCGGCGGCTCGGAGAGTGTAATAAGCAGGATCGTGTACGTTCTTGTAGCTCTCGCGGCATTGTGGAGCGTTTCACTGTTCTTCAAGCGCAACGAGCTGCTTGAAACGGAGTCTTAACAAAAAAAGTACGGCGGGGTCAGATGACCTCGCCGTATTGTTATTATCGTTAATCAGAGCTGTTCGGGCTTGCTGAAATCGAAGGTCTCGATAGACTCGGGATCTGCATTCTCTACGGAAATGCTGTCGATGTCGTCCGTAACTTCTTCCTTTACCTGCTCGATAACAGGCTCGGGAGCCTTCTGGATCTCTTCTGCAATGTCAACAGCCTTGTTTGTGAGATCGTCAACGTCCTTCTCGATAGCGTCTGCGAGCTGCTCGGCACCCTCCTCGGCGCTTTCTGCTACTTCATCTGCCTTCTTGACAACCTTGTTCTTTATATTGTCAATACCGGTCTTGATGTTTTCGCCGGTGCTCTTGGCGAAGTTCACAGCCTTATCCTTTGTCTCGACAGCTTTTTCCTTTGTTTCCGCAAAAGCAGTCTCGCCCTTGCTTACCATATCATTGTTGATGATATCGTCGATACCCTCCTTGATCTTTTCGGTGCCTGTCTTGATAGCGCCGACAGCGAACATGGATGCTCTCTGGAGCTTTTCCTTGGGGGTAGAATGCTTTTCTTCAACAAATACGTCGGAATCATCCTCATATACGTGCTGAGCGCGCTCCTCCTCCTCGGCGTTGCGCTTTTCGATGAGCTTCTTGCCTACATAGAAGCCTACGCCGGCAAGGATCGCGATGTTTACGAGTGCTGCTAATTTACCCATGATAAATCATTCCTTTCAGGTAATAAAATAATGCTGACATTATTATACAATATTTTTTTGGATTTGTAAAGGGTTTATATGCAAATTTTACTAAATTTCCCTATTTTTTATTTACGGCTTCAAGATAGAATATCGGAAGTCCCTGTGAGAGGAACCTCTGTTCATACTCTGTAATAATATTCCCTTTAACGTCGCTGTTATGCAGATCGCGGGTCACGTAGGTGATATCGAATCCGAATTCCTTCAGCGTCCCAAGCGAGTAATCGAAAAACTCCTCGTTATCGGTCTTTTGCAGTATCCTGCCGTCGTTTATCAGTATTTCTCGGTAAATTGGCAGAAAACGTTCGCTCGTGAGCCTATGTTTGGTGTAGCGCGCCTTCGGATAGGGGCAGCTGAAATTCAGATAGATAAGCTCCGTGCTGTTGTCCGCGAGAACATTCCTCAGATACCCTGCGTTCCCCATAAAGTACCGCAGGTTATCGTGTCCTTCGGATATCGTCTGCTCCATAGCGGAGACGATGACATTGGGAGTCTGCTCAACGGCTATGTAATTAATGTCCGGGTGAAGCCCGGCGAGTGTGTTTATGAACTTTCCCTTGCCGCAGCCTATCTCAAGATGCAGCGGCTTTTCGTTCCCGAAAATGTCGGCAGATGAACGGCGGCAGACTCCGCCGTCCTCATGTGCGGGATCGGGGATCCACCCGAGATTCACATCAGAACAGGCTTCGAGCCGTTCCGCAAGATGCCGTTTCTTTCTCATTCTCATATCCCGAGGAGCCCCTCCTTTTCCAGACGTTTCACTTCATTGAGCATATCACGCCCGTAAGCGCCCTCGAAAAGCGCATTATACGCGTCGTCGGGAGTGAACCAGTTTGCCTCGCTGACTTCATTCGCTGACAGCTTAAGCTCCGAGCGGCGCACCCTGCAGGCGAACGCAAGCATAAGATTATCATGCTTTTCAAAGTATCTGCTGTACAGATAGCGCGCTCCGAGAACTTCCAGCCCGGTTTCCTCCGCTATCTCCCGCCGTAATGCAGTCTCCGCGTCCTCGCCGGCTTTGATGTATCCCGCAACGCATACATATCGGCTGATGCCGTAGCTCTGCTTTATCAGAAGGACGTTTCCGTCCTCGTCCATGCACAGGCATATAACGCATGGATAGCTGAACGGGAACCACGGACGTTCACATTCCTTGCAGAACGGAACATTCCCCTCGTCGCCTATCTGTCTGAGTTCAAGCAAACGCCCGCACACAGGGCAGTGATCAAATCTCATCGCTCAGTTCCTGAAGCTGTACTCGCTGAAATCGAATGTAGCGAACAGATCCTGCGGCGTCTCCGCACGGCGTATCAGCTTGAAGCTTCCGTCTTCTTTCAGCAGCACCTCAGCCGAGCGCAGCTTGCCGTTGTAGTTGTAGCCCATGGAGAAACCATGAGCGCCCGTGTCATGTATAGCGATGATGTCACCGATGTCGATCTTCGGCAGCATTCTCTCATGCGCAAATTTGTCGCTGTTCTCGCAAAGTCCGCCGACTATGTCGTATTCGTGGTCACAGGGCTCGTTTTCCTTGCCGAGAACTGTGATGTGGTGATAAGCGTCGTATATCGCGGGACGCATAAGGTTCGCAGCGCAGGCGTCAAGTCCTATGTACTCCTTATAAATGTGCTTTTCGCGGATAGCGGTGGCTATCAGCATACCGTTGGGAGCAAGCATGAAGCGTCCGAGCTCGGTGCAGAGCTTTACGCCGCCGAGCCCCGCGGGAACGAGTATCTCCTCGTAAGCCTTGCGCACGCCCTCGCCGATGACCTTGATGTCGTTTTCGGTCTGCTCGGGTCTGTACGCGATGCCGACGCCGCCGGAAAGGTCGATGAAACTCAGCTCAACGCCTACCTTTTCCTTTATCTCAACGGCAGTTTTGAACAGTATCGACGCGAGAACGGGGTAATAATCATTGGTGAGTGTGTTGCTTGCGAGGAAGGAGTGCATTCCGAACACCTTCGCGCCTTTTTCTTTTAAGATGCGGTAGCCTTCGAGCAGCTGGTCGTGGGTAAAGCCGTACTTCGCGTCAGCGGGCGTTCCCATTACGTTGCCTGTCTCACTGGTCTTGAAGTCTCCGCCGGGGTTGTAGCGGCAGCAGATAGTCTCGGGTATTCCGGTGAGCTTATCGAGAATGTCGATGTGGGTAAAGTCGTCGAGATTTATGATAGCTCCGAGTTTGTACGCGAGCTTAAAGTCCTCGTCGGGGGTCTCGTTGGAGCTGAACATGATGTCATGACCCTTTGCTCCGACCTTGTCTGACAGCATAAGCTCGGTGAGTGAAGCGCAGTCAAAGCCGCAGCCCTCCTCCATGAGTATCTTCATGATGAACGGGTTCGGTGTAGCCTTTACCGCGAAATACTCCTTGAAGCCCTTGTTCCACGCGAATGCGTCATTTAGAGCTCTTGCGGTAGCTCTTATGCCTTTCTCGTCGTAGATGTGGAACGGAGTGGGTATCTCCGCTCTTATCTGTTCAGCTTTTTCTTTGGTAATGAACGGGATTTTCTTTGCCATGATGTTGTTGTCCTTTCTTATTATTTTATTTCCGGGAACGCATTGAACCATGCACGTTCCTCAAATGGCTTTTTATTAGGTGCTGACGGCATATCCGATGCTTTTCCGAGGGGCAGAAAACATACAAGCTCGTACTCGTCGGGTACTCCGAGTATTTCCTCCATTTTCCCGGCAATGTCATCTTCATCGGTGATGTGTCCCTCGTACCAGCAGCTCCGGTAACCGAGCGCTTCCGCCGCAAGCAGCATATTTTCGATAGCAGCCGAATAATCCTGAACCGCGAAACAGCGGTCACGGTAGGCTGATATGCGCCGGGTCAGCACGCATACAGCTGCGGGTGCGGTCGCCCCGACAGGCGGGTCTATGACGCTTTTCAGCCTTTCGAGGATCGCCGGATCATCGACCGCGATCAGGCTCGTGGTCTGTTTGTTGCAGCCCGACGGAGCGGCGAGTCCTGCTTCCATTATAGTTCTGAGGTCATTTCGCGGTACAGGGTCGGCTTTATATGTGCCTCTGTAGCTTCGCCTGTTCATTATAGCACCGATAATGTTCATAAAATTACACTTTCATGTACTTCGCCAGGAACTTTATCGACAGGTCTATCCATGTCTTGCAGTTATCCCGGTAGAAGTAGTCGTTCCAGCCGGTCACCTTGTCACAGGTGGAAAGTCCGTGAGGACCCTCGTCGAACATGTGCAGCTCCACAGGCACCTTGTTGGACACAAGCGCCCTCGCCATTACAAGGCTGTTGTGGGCAGGCACACAGTCGTCATTGGCGGTGCACCATATAAATGTAGGCGGGGTTTTCGGAGTAACGCGGTTTTCAAGCGAGAGGCGGGAAAGGTCTCCGTGGGAAGCGTCCTTGCCGAGCAGCACTTCAAACGAGCCCTTGTGGGGAGCGGTAATACCGCTTATCACGGGGTAGCAGAGTATTGCGGCGTCGGGACGTATATCCTGCGGCTCGCAGCCCAGTGTTTCAAGGATATTCACGTCGTTCCACATGGTTGCAAGGCAGCCCGCGAGATGCCCGCCCGCGCTTGCTCCCCAGACTGCTATTTTGCTGCGGTCGATGCCGAATTCCTCCGAGCGCATACGTATCTTGTAAAGCGCGTATGCAGCGTCGCGGAACGATGCAGGGTACTGCGCACCGCAGGTGTAATACAGCACGAAGGCATTATAGCCCTCGGCGGTATAATGCAGCGCCACGGGCTCAGCCTCACGCTCGGAGCAGTATTCGTACCCGCCGCCGGGAAGTATCAGTATCGCGGGACGTTTTTTGCACCACTCGATGCTCTCCACCCCGCCCAGCAGGTAAGCTTTCATCAATACGGTCTTTTCGTTGTTCAGATAAAACGTTTTAATGTTCATTTTCTGTGTCCTTTCGTTGTTTGTCGGGTTTTTACGGTTCAGAAAATATATCTGTATTATTATACTATATTTCTCAGATTTTTTCAACAAATTTTTAAAAATAGAAAAAAATTTTGTAAAACCTCTTTTCTTTTTTGACATTATGTTGTATAATGTATATGTATAACAATGTCCCGCGGTGATTTTGCTCCGCAGACGTCAAAATAACACAGGAAGGGCCCGAAATTATGGATAAGCTCAAACTTAAAGTAAATGAAAGAGTATATTTTATAAAGACCGATAAACCCGAAGAAGTCCTGCATTTCGCAAAGAATTTCGACGAACAGATAAAATACCTTGCCAAAACAAAGCCGAACGCGATAGAGGCGGAGCTTACCGCTTATGCGGCATTGCTGCTTATGGGAGATTCTCTGAGCGACAAACGCAGTGAGGTCGATCAGGCGCTTATCGACGAGCTCAACGGCAAGATAGAGGTGCTCGAAGAACGCATAGACACCCTCACGGGGCAGATCACAGAGCACAAGGACAAGGAAACTGCCGCGTCAGCGGAGAACCGTGAGCTGAAAGCCCGCTGTGCCGATCTTGAAAGACGGCTCGCCGATGTTACACAGAAACAGGCGCAGATCGCCGACGCGTATAACAAGAGCCAGATAGTGCTCAACGATACCAAGGCGGCGCTCGCCTCCAACAACAAGATAATCGCGAACCTCAACAAGGACAAGTTCACTGAGGTGGCGGCAAATGAAGCGCTGCGCAATGAGCTTGAGGTACAGCGTGACCGCCTTGAAGCCGCAAACAAGCAGATAGCCGAGCTTAACGGAAAGATCACGAAAATGGAGATAAATTCCATAGCTGTTGAGGCAGACGGTACAGTTTCCGCAAATGAGGAAGCTGTGAAGAAGCTGCGCTCCGAGAAAGAGGATCTTGAGATCGAGCTTGCAATAGCGAACGAGGAGATAGAAAAGCTCAAAGCCGCTCACAGAACGGTCGTTGACGAGAATGAATCGGCAAAGAAGATAGCCGAGTACGAGCGCACTATCCGTCAGCTCGAAAGCAGAAGCAACGAGATAGACAAGCTGCGCAGTCTTCTCGCGGAGACAGAGCAGGCTATCCGTCATAAAGTCGATGAAAAAGAGGACGAGAACAACAAGCTCCGTAACATACTGAAAAACTATGAAAACTCCTACGGGCTGAGCATCGCGCGCAAGGAGGAGGAGATAATCGAGCTCCAGCAGCAGGTCGAGCGCCTTAAAGATATTCTCAACATGAAGAGCGAGGATCACCTCAGCGGGAGATACATACAGACTACCTTTGACGCGGAATCCGAGGCTGCTGTTCAGAGCGGTGAGGCTGGCGTGCGCATAGCTCCCGACAAACCTGCGGACAGCTCCGGAAACGCAGGCGGCAGCGATGCCGACGACGGCGGAATGTCGAAACTGTAATGATAGAAATACTTGCACCATGCGGCGGTGAGGAACATCTCCCCGCCGCTCTCAATTCCGGGGCGGATGCGGTGTATCTCGGTGCGCCGAGGTTCTCCGCCCGCAGGAACGCGCAGAATTTTACCGACAGTCAGCTCAGCGCTGCTGTCCGTGAATGTCATATCTCCGGCGTGAAGGTCTATGTCACGCTCAATACCGTGGTTTTCGACGATGAGCTTGCCGAGCTTGCGAGGACTGCCGAAGGCATAGCCGATGCGGGCGTTGACGGGGTGATCGTGCAGGACTTCGGGGCAGCACGGGTGATACATCAGACCGCACCTGGGCTGCGCCTTCATGCCTCTACGCAAATGACGGTCACGTCGGCTGCGGGCGCGGAGTTTGCGCGTAAGCACGGTTTTTCGCGGGTGGTGCTGGCGCGGGAGATGTCCCGTGACGAGATAGCAAGGGTAGTGAGAAACGTTGACATCGAAACAGAGGTATTCGTTCACGGCGCTTTGTGCGTCTGTGTCAGCGGTCAGTGTCTTATGAGCGCAATGTACGGCGGAAGGAGCGGTAACCGCGGGCTGTGCGCCCAACCGTGCAGGCTTGATTTCACCTGCGGAGAGCGGAATAATGTGCTGTCTCTGAAAGACCTTTCGATAATTGAGAAGCTCCCCGAGCTTAATGAGCTTGGAGTGACCTCCGCGAAGATAGAGGGCAGGATGAAACGCCCGGAGTACGTCGCGGCTGCTGTCACCGCCTGCCGTCAGGTGCTCGCGGGTGAGAAACCGGATATGGAGTCATTGCGGGCAGTGTTCTCTCGCAGCGGTTTCACGCGTTCATATTACGACGGTTCTCTGTACGATATGCAGGGAATACGCACCAAGGACGATGTTGAAGCGGCTTCGGCAGCGCTTCGCGAGATGAAACGGCTGTATGACAAGCCGTACAAACGGCACACCATAGATGTGTCGCTTGACATAGCGCAGGGCAGGGAAATAACGGCTGCGATAACCACGGGCGGCAGAACCTGCGTATTGGACACCGGTATCGTGCCTGAGACTGCCATAAACCGCGCTGTGACTACGGAGGAGATAGAAGCGCGTCTTCGAAAGACAGGCGGTACCATATACGAAATGAACATAATATCTGTAAGCATGAACGGCAGCTTGTCTCTTTCCGCGTCACAGATAAACTCAATACGGCGCGGTATCATTGCCCGTGCCGATGATATGTGGCTCAGAGGATAGTATCGGGTGATCCCGCGCCCGTCAATTTGCACTGATATTTTTAAAAGGTCACGGAATGGTTATGCAAAAGCACAGAATTTGAAAATCAGGTCGAAATATACTTGAAATCGGGAGTGAAAACGCTTATAATAATAATGTAAAGAAAAGATAAAATAAGATAATACCATCGGGTGCTGAAAATGGACATTTTCAATGTGTTTTCACTTCTGGGAGGTCTGGCTCTGCTGCTTTACGGCGTAAAGCTAATGGGTCAGGGTCTCGAAAAGAAAGCCGGGGGCAAGCTCAAAACTCTGCTTGCCGCGGCGACATCGACAAAATTCAAGGGTTTCCTGCTCGGCGTTATCATTACAGCCGTTATCCAGTCTTCCGCTACCACAACGGTAATGGTGGTGGGTTTTGTAAACTCGGGCATCTTAACGCTCGGACAAGCTATCGGCATAATAATGGGCGCGAACCTCGGAACCTCGGTAACGTCATGGATAATGTCGCTTATCGGCGTTGACAGCGACGTCATGTGGGTGCAGTTCTTGAATCCCCGTACATTTACGCCTATAATCGCCTTTGTGGCGATTATAATGCTGCTCGCCTTCAAGAAAGACTCCAAGAAGGCGGATACAGCGTCGATACTGTTCGGACTTTCGTTCCTTATGTACGGAATGCAGATAATCACCGAAGCTGTCTCGGGGCTGAAAGACGTTCCTGAATTCGCGGAGCTTATGGGTATGTTCTCAAATCCTATCCTCGGCGTTCTCGCGGGTGCGGTGATAACTGCCATAATCCAGTCGTCGGCTGCTTCTGTCGGGATACTTCAGGCTTTGTCGCTGAACGGCACGCTGAAGTATTCAAGTGCCATACCTATTATAATGGGACAGAACATCGGCACCTGCGTCACCGCCATGCTTTCGTCCCTCGGTGCGAACAAGAATGCCAAACGTGCCGCGTTCATACACCTTAGTTTCAATACAATCGGAACTATCGTATGGCTCACTGTCTATTCGGTCGTGAATGCTGTGCTGCAGCCCGCTGTTTCCAATGAAGCTGTGACCCCGCTCGGCATTGCGATATGCCATTCGGCATTCAACATTCTGACTATCGTGACACTGGCACCGTTCAATAAGCTGCTTGAAAAGCTCGCGTGCCTGGTGATAAGGGAAGGCTCGGACAAGGGCGAGTTTGCTCTTCTCGATGACCGTCTGCTCTCAACGCCGTCTATCGCTATCGACAGAAGCCGCACCGTGGCTATAAGCATGGCGCATGAAGCGGAGCGGTCGCTGGAGCTTGCGTTCGGCATATTGTTCGATTACAATGAAAAGACCGCCCAGAAGGTGCGGGATATAGAGGAAGCCGTGGATAAGTACGAGGACAGTCTCGGAACATACCTTGTCAAGGTCAGCAACCAGAACACCTCGGAAGCGGACAGTCATGAGGTCTCTAAGCTTCTGCACATGATAGGCGATTTTGAAAGGCTTTCCGACCATGCGGTGAACATCGTTGAGTCCGCGGAGGAGATACATGACAAGGAGCTGAAATTCTCGGACGGAGCGGTAAATGAGATAAAAGTCATGATCTCGGCGGTGAGAGAGATACTCGATATGTCTATCACGGCATTTGAGAACAACGACTTAAAGACCGCCGTGAGCGTCGAGCCGCTTGAACAGGTAGTTGACTGGCTCAAGGTACAGATAAAATCCGCACATGTTGAAAGGCTCAGAAAGCAGGAATGTACGATCGAAATGGGTTTTGTGCTGTCCGACCTGCTTACGAACCTTGAGCGCATCTCGGATCACTGCTCGAATATTGCGGTCTGCATGATAGAGATAGCGCATGACAGCTTTGATATGCACGAATACATCAACAACCTCAAAAGCGAAGTTACGAAGGAGTACAAAAAGTGCTACGAATACTATAAGCAAAAGTATTCGATAGACAAAATAGTTCAATGACCCTGCCACCGGGTAGGGAAAATGCGAAAGCATTCGGAGAGTATCGTCAGGTCTTTGCAGATACTCTCGCGAATGCTTTTTTTGTCGGGAGTACTGAATGAAATTAATAAACAGGGCTTTCAGCTATTTTACCGCAGGTGAATTAGTGCTGTGGGGAACGTCGGTGACACTTATAGCTGTATCGTTCATAATATTTGACAAAGAGAACATTCTTACGCTTGCGGCATCGCTTTTAGGCGTGACCTCGCTTATCTTCTGTGCCAAGGGAAATCCCGCGGGGCAGGTGCTTATGGTGGCTTTCAGCATAATGTACGGCATTATTTCATACGATTTCCGTTATTACGGAGAAATGGCGACATATCTCGGCATGACCGCGCCAATGGCAGTGCTTGCGCTTATTTCTTGGCTTCGCAACCCTTACGGCGGAGACCGTTCGCAGGTGAAGGTGAACAGGCTGAGGCTGCCTGAGATAGTGTTTATGGCGGTGCTTACGGCAGCTGTAACGGGAGTGTTCTATTTCATTCTAAGTGAGTTCGGTACAGCCAATCTCCTGCCAAGCACGCTGTCGGTCACAACGAGCTTTGCCGCGGTGTATCTGACATTCCGCAGAAGTCCGTATTTCGCGCTGCTTTATGCTATGAACGACGCTGTGCTCATCGTGCTTTGGGTGCTTGCCGCAAGGGAGAATACATCGTATATGTCGGTAGTCATCTGTTTTGTGATGTTCCTCGCAAATGATATCTACGGTTTCATAAGCTGGCGGCGCATGGAAAAGCGTCAGAGCCGCGGGGAGTAATCATTTTATGCGCAGCGCACGCAGATGCTCCTTGTGCTCGTCGGTGACGCGGTAGCTTTCTATTGCCTTCTGAATAGCTTTGTTGTGCGTCCAGTCATCAAGGCGGCGCTGTTCTATGAACGGCAGGATTTCATCGTAGTTCTTTGCAAGAGCGGTAGCGAAATACCATGCGGTCATCATGTTGATATAGTATTCCTCAGAGCGTATGGATGCCGCCATTTCCGCATATTCACGCTTAAAATCCTCACCGAGGAAGTACCGCATAAGACAGCCTGTGGCAAAGCGAACTGTGTAAGTGCGGCTCGACTTGTGCCAGACTTTTATGCGTTCGATCAGTGCAGGCTTGTCTTTGCTCAGAGCCTTGGGAGTGAGACTGTCGCAGGATTCCCAGTTGTCGATGTAAGGCAGCAAACGCTCTGTTTCAGTCAGACAATCGTTAAAATTGCGCATATTATTTATGATTTGCGCGTGCAGATAGTATTCTTCTATGTACAAATGCGGCAGGTCAGCGAGAAATCCGCTGAGGTCTTCTCCTTTGAGCTCTCTGAATACGGCTTTTATGTTCGGCGCCCTCACTCCCATAACACGCGACGGGTCAACATTCGGCACTATACGCGCGTTGAATACGGCGTATTCCTCGTCACGGTGCTCCAGCAGCATTTCTGTTATTCTCCTGCTTATTTCCGTCATGACAATTTCTCCTATCACATTTATTATATTATATAGTATATCATAGCGGCTCGCACAAGTCAATCGCAGATATTGATGTCAAATCATAATGATACACCATATAATGTGTCGTTTTTGTGAAAATATACCATATTACAGTTCGGTTACAGTTTGGATATTTATTTATTTTTCCAATTGATTATCGTATAACATTATGTTATAATGACTAAAATACAGATAATACGGATAGTATATCCGATATAATGCGCAGAACAATTGAAATACGGCGGTCACAGACCGAGAAACAGGAGAATGACTATGGCATATTCTGATACTCTAAACAGCATAGGAAAGAACAACAGCGTAAATACGTCATATAACGCAGGCTCTGACGAGCGGAGGACGGAGGGCGGCACAGGTTTCGGCAGCGTGTTCCTTGACACAGTGGGCGGCAAGGAGGAGACCCGTGTGAGCACCGAAACAGGAGTGAACGGTTTCTCTGCCGGAGCGGATATCAGCAGACTCAGCGCTATGTCACAGATGAAGGTGGGGGCTTTTGACGCTGATTTCGGATTTGAGGACGAAACGGAAGAAATGGACGATATGATAAGCCTTGACGAGAGCGAGGAGCTTGACAGGATAATAGATGTCGAGGCTGAAAACAAACCCGTACAAAGCGGGGAAGATTATTATGTTGACATCAATATGCTTCCCGACATAGATATCGAAGATATAGGCTGATGAATACAGCGCAAAAACGGCATGGGAAATATATCCCGTGCCTTTTTTTGTGTGCTGAACGCAGTTTTACGGAGCTTTTTCGTGTATTACCGACAGATGAACAATGTTACACGAAGCGCGTTAATATGTAAGCGTGATAATGTGCTGAATTACACCGCAATTTTCTTATATACAGTGGAGTAAGCGTATCTCAAGAAAATGAAATGGTTTAATCTATTGATAAAATTGTAAAATATTTTACAAAAAAACACTTTTTTTGTTACAAGATATTGACTATTATAAGAATATGTGCTATAATAACACTTGAACCGACAGTTTTATTCCCGAAAACGGGGGATATGAACAAATCAAAGTACGGTATTTGAAGCCGGTTTCGTACAGGCTTTTCAGAATACATCAATTTTTGTTCGGAGGACAACACAATGTTTAAAAAACTTGGCACACAGATAGTTTTAATCACGACTATCTGTATCGTAGTACTTGTTGCGGCTATGATAGTCACGACGCTTGTTTCCTTCTCGGGATACAACGACGGACTGCTGAAGGAAAAGGCAAAGATAGGCGAGACATCTCTTAAGAGCGCGGTAGATGACGAGCAGGCAACACTCGGTCTCTATGAGATCATATTCGCGGAGGATGCTGCGTTCAATGATGCGGCTTCCAGAAGAGATACCGATGCCATGACAAAGATATATCAGCAGAACCTCGGTTCTCATTCAGAGCTTTTCGGCGGCGTTGCCGATTCAAACGGCAGCGTATTCTTCAAGTCCGAAAAGTTCCCGCTTGATTCGTTTGATTTCGGTTCTGTCGCAAGAGGTCAGAACATTTCGGGTATCGTCAAGAGCGGCGACCGCCTTTGTATCGTAAGCGCTTCCCAGAATGTGATAAACGGCGAGAGTTTCGCTTATATCGTAGGCTTCCTTCTGAGCAACCAGACATATCTTGACGACTGTAAGAAGGCAAGCGACTGTGATGTAACGGTATTCAGCGGCAATACGAGATTTGCCACAACTCTCGGCTCCAACATGATCGGCACCGCAATGGCTTCCAACATCGAATCCGCAGTTATCAACGGTAAGCAGGACTTCTCGGGTCAGGCTACTATCAACGGAAAGTCTTACTACGTTTACTATTCTCCTATGTATGACTACGCAAACAACGTTGTCGGCGCATATTTCGCCGGCTACGACTCTACCGAGGCCGATACCGAGTTCACTACCGTAACGGTACTTGCTATCGTAATAGGCGTTGTCGGCGCGGTCGGAATAGCTGTATTCATATTCATATTCTGCACCAAGAGAGTTACCACTCCTCTCAAGCACGCAGAATCCTATGCAAACGAAATGCTGGCAGGTCAGCTCGATACTACCAACGTTACATACAAGTTTGCTGATGACGAGGTCGGTCGTTTCGTTGAAACGCTCCGCAGTGCAAAGCACGGCATGAACGATGTTGTGGGCGACTCTTCAAGAATACTTGCTGCTATGGCTAACGGCGATTTCACCGAAACACCTTCTGTCAAGTACCCCGGCGTGTTCGAGGAGATCGAGCAGAATATACTTAAGATAGAAGATGACCTCGGTCAGACTCTCAGCAGAATGAACACTTCTTCCGACGAAGTCCTCACGGGCTCAAATCAGATGGCGGAAGGCTCCCAGTCTCTCGCAGACGGTACGACCCGTCAGGCATCGGCTATCGAAGAGATCTCTGCTACTATCGCGGAAGTTTCCACTCAGATCGCAAATACCGCTCAGAACGCGGCTCAGGCAGGCAACCTCTCCAGACAGACTCAGGACAGAGTAAACGAACAGGATCAGGAGATCCAGAACATGGTCCAGGCGATGAACGAGATAAGCTCCACATCGCAGGAGATCGAAAAGATCATCAAGACTATCGAAGATATCGCGTTCCAGACAAATATCCTCGCACTCAACGCCGCAGTCGAGGCTGCGCGTGCGGGTGACGCGGGCAAGGGCTTTGCAGTCGTTGCCGATGAAGTACGTAACCTCGCGAGCAAGTCTGCGGAAGCCGCAAGCTCCACTACATCGCTTATCACTGCTTCTATCGAGGCTGTCGGCAAGGGCAGCAAGATCGCGATGTCCACTGCCGAGTCAATGAAGGAAGTCAAGGATATGTCCGCACAGACCGCGACACTTATTTCCGAGATCGCTTCCGCAAGTGCAGAGCAGAACGAGTCTATCCGTCAGATCACAACAGGCGTAGAGCAGATATCTCAGGTAATTCAGACCAACTCGGCTACTGCCGAGGAGACTGCCGCGTCCTGCGAAGAGCTCTCGGGTCAGTCCAAGCTCCTCAAGGATCAGGTCGCTCGTTTCAAGATCAATCAGTAATAATTATCTCAGCTATCCCTCTGGCAGTCAAAGTCAGAGGGATTTTTTTGTAAACATACGATTAATTGCTTATTGACGATTGAAATATATGTCAATGTATTGACTTTTATGTAAAGATGTGATAAAATATCTTAGTATAGTTTATAATCAAAATGTCTTAAAGTATTTTTATAATAATAACAGATAGAGGTGAAGCTGTTATATGCACGGTAAAGCGTACAGGGTTCTCTCCGACAGGAGAGTTCTTACACCTATGCTTATGCTGTATGATATCGTGGCAATATTGCTTTCATATTTTCTCGCGCTCTGGTTCAGGTTCGACTGTACTTATTCGCTAATCCCGGACGATCTGCTTGGTGCATATCTTGTATTCTGCCCGATATATGCTGTTGTCTGCGTCGGAGTTTTCTATGTCTTCCGTTTTTATAAGATGATATGGAGTTTTGTAAGCTATAATGAGATAGTACAGATATTCGGCATATCATTCTGTATGTCTGTGCTCCACATCTTCGGTATAACTATATTTTTCCGGCGGATGCCAATATCATACTATCTTATAGGATTATGTCTGCAATGTATTGCTGTGACAGGCATAAGAGCTTCTTACAGATTATTGTTGTTATTGAAGAACAACAGAAGAAGCTCCGAGACAGACGGGCGAGTAATGCTGATCGGAGCAGGGGCATCGGGACAGATGATAATACGCGACCTGAGAAACACCAGCGAGGTCAATGATAAGGTAGTATGTGCCATTGACGATAACCCCAACAAAAAAGGCAAGTTCATCGAGGGCGTTCCTATCGTGGGCGGAAGAGAGGATATCCTTGCAAATGTCGCAAAATACAATGTGAACAAGATATTCTTTGCTATACCCTCGGCTACCGTTGAGCAGAAACGTGATATACTGAATATATGCAGCGAGACGAACTGCGAATTAAAGCAGCTCCCAGGACTGTATCAGCTTGTGAGCGGTCAGGTCTCCGTATCCGATATGAAGAATGTTTCCGTGGAGGATCTTCTCGGACGTCCGCCTATCAAAGCGGAGATGAAAGAGGTATTCGATTTTATCAACGGTAAAGTCGTGCTCGTTACAGGCGGCGGAGGCTCAATAGGCTCGGAGCTGTGCCGGCAGATAGCCGCTCATAGCCCGAAACAGCTGATAATATTCGATATTTATGAGAATAACGCCTATGACATTCAGCTTGAGCTAAAAGAAAAATATCCGCAGCTTGATCTAAAGGTGCTGATAGGCTCCGTGCGCGACAGCCGAAGGATATTCGGACTGTTTGAAAAGTACCGCCCGGATATAGTTTATCACGCTGCAGCGCACAAGCATGTCCCGCTTATGGAGGACTCCCCGTGCGAGTCTATAAAGAACAATGTCAGCGGTACATACAAGACAGCTTATGCGGCAATGACACACGGCTGCAAGCGTTTCGTGCTGATAAGCACCGACAAGGCGGTAAATCCCACGAATATCATGGGAGCGTCAAAGCGCCTTTGCGAAATGGTGATACAGGCGTTTGACGAGAAGATCAAAGCAGGGAAGGCGGACGAGCTTCCGCAGCTCTTCACACACAGCGGGATAGAGAACGCCGACAAGGACGGCACCGGGAATGTGTTCAGAAATATAAAAACTGAATTTGTGGCGGTGCGTTTCGGCAACGTTCTCGGCAGCAACGGTTCGGTCATTCCGATATTCAAAAGGCAGATAGAAAAGGGCGGACCCGTGACTGTCACACACCCGGATATAATAAGGTACTTTATGACGATACCCGAGGCGGTCAGCCTGGTAATGCTTGCCGGGACATATGCTCACGGCGGAGAGATATTCGTGCTTGATATGGGAAGCCCTGTGAAGATAGATACCCTTGCCCGCAATCTTATAAAGCTCAGCGGGTTCAAGCCCGATGTTGACATCAAGATCGAGTACAGCGGACTTCGCCCCGGTGAGAAGCTTTACGAGGAGAAACTCATGTCCGAGGAGGGGCTAAGAAAGACCGACAACGATCTTATACATATCGGTCAGCCGATACCCTTCCGTGTTGATGAGTTCCTTGAAGATATAAGCGAGATCACAGATGCGGCATACAGGAACAAGGAAAACATCAGAGAGTATGTGATGAAGGTAGTATCTACTTATAAGCCTGTCGATACGCCGACGGACAAGCCTTCTGCCGATCTTTATCTCTCCGGTTACGGGAAATTGGATATGCCGCCAGAGGATAAAAAAGAAAAAGCCGCGGTTTAGCGCAGTAAAAATATGCCCCCGTACCATAAGGTACGAGGGCTTTTTAGCATCAGAGCTTACTTTGCTGTGTTCTGATAGCTTTCGATCATTTTCTTGACCATCTGACCGCCTACGGAGCCTGCCTGACGGGAAGTAAGGTCGCCGTTGTAGCCGTTATCCTTGAGCGGAACGCCTACCTCGTTAGCTGCCTGCATCTTGATATTGTTTAAATTGCTGTTTTTTCTGTTGCTTGCCATTATCGTTTCCTCCAATGATTGACCGGACTATTTTCCGGTCTTTTCTATTCCATATTGCAGGAGCGTTTTGTCCCTGCAAGAGTATTATGGCGAGATGATACAGCAATATTACTGGAAATAATAAGAATTGTTTTTTATTACTTCGGCATAAAACCGATCTTTTACAGTCAAAGCTTTACGTTTCTGACCACCGCCTTCGGCAGGGAAAATGAACGAAAGTCAAACCGTTTGATTGCCGCATTAAAAATAATATAATATTGTATTATAGTATTATCTGCGGGTTATCCGTTTTTTGGCTGTTCCTATTGCTTTCTCGGGACAGACCAGAAGGCACAGGTGACAGCCTACGCATTTACTGCCGTCAAGCTTAGGCTTACCGTCCCCGTCACGGGTAATTGCGCTGTGACCGCCGTCGCTGCACGAAATAAAGCACCTGCCGCAGCTGATACATTTTGTATGGTCGAACTTCGGAAACAGAACGGTGTCACGCTCAAGAACATCGGTCGATGCGCTGACCGTATCGGCAGCAAGTCCGACAAGCTCTCTGACACTGTTATACCCCTTTTCTGCGAGATAATAGTTAAGCCCGCTTGTGAGATCGTCGATTATCCTGTAACCGTACTGCATAACTGCCGTGGTCACCTGAACAGAACCTGAGCCGAGCAGAATGAATTCAAGTGCGTCCTGCCATGTTTCGATCCCGCCCATTCCGCTGATGTGCATACCCACAAGCTTACTGTCGCTTGCAAGCTCAGCAATGAACCGGAGCGCTATGGGCTTTACCGCATTACCGCTGTAACCTCCGAGTGCCGATCGTCCGCGTACAGCGGGAGCGGCGACTAATGTGTGCGGATTTACGCCTGTGATGCTCTTTATCGTGTTTATTGCGGCGAGACCGTCCGCTCCGCCTCGTTTTGCCGCTTCTCCTGCGGGTATCATTGAAGCCACATTCGGTGTGAGCTTTGCGAGGACAGGTATCTTGCAGCCTCGTTTGGCTGCACGGGTGAACCGCTCCACAAGCTCCGGCACCTGACCGATATCCGAACCGAGACCGCCCTCTGCCATATTGGGGCAGGAGAAGTTCAGTTCAACTGCGTCTGCTCCGTTTTCTTCGCACAGCCCTGCAAGCTCCTCCCATTCCGCCTCGTCCTTGCCCATTATGGAAGCAAGAATGAATTTGGTCGGATAGTTCTGTTTCAGCTTACGGAATATCGCCATATTTTCCGCTACGCTGTGGTCGGAAAGCTGCTCGATGTTCTTGAAACCTGTTATCTCGCCGCTTATTCCCTTAATTGCGGAGAAACGAGGAGACGCTTCGTGAATATCCATTGAACATATCGTTTTGAAAGCTGCGCCTGCCCAGCCTGCCTCGAAAGCTCTCGCGCACATATCATAAGTGCTCGCGACGACCGAAGAGGACAGCAGGAACGGGTTTTCGAGCGGTATCCCGCAAAAGTCGGTATTAAGCCTGCTGCTGTCGGAGGGCGCGGAGATCGTAAGCGCAGGTCTCACTTCGTCATACATACGTATCATAAGCGACCGTATCGGCACTTTTCCCGACCTTACACAAGCTTTCTCGCATTGTGCGGGACATTCTGCGCACGGTGCTGTCTCAGGCAGCTTTGCCGCAGTGCATCTGCTGTTGTCGAACCATATCCCGCGAATGACATTTGCGGGCAGCTTCGCGGGACAGGCCTGCTCACAGCGGGCGTCCGCACACAATACACAGTTTACAGCTTCCGAGCGGTATATCTTGTTTTCAAATTTCATATCTGTCACTTCCTTTCATAGTGTTCAGGCATAAATGTTCCGGATTGGACTTTGAAGGGTACCTCTAAAAACTGCTTTGAAAAGAGAAAATGAGATAGCCGCGTCGGATACAAGGAAAGCCGACGAAGCCGGGCTGGCGCCCGGTTAGGAGGTTTGACGCAGTAGACGGCGTGGATAGCTCATTTTCTCTCAAATTGGGTTTTTAGAGGTTCCCTGAAATAAGGCGGCAGTTCAAGTCTGCCGTACTGCTGTTATCATTATATAACATTACTTCCTGCAAAATCAAGTAATGTTTTGACACATAATATCCAAAAAGACGATTTTGTGCAACTTGAAAATATATTTGTTTTTTACTCCTTTGAATTTGTGCAAAATGCAGAGAGCAAGGTGCGGGATCTATTCTTTTCTTCAATTAAAAAACAGCATTATATTGACAGGGTATATAGTTTGTGCTAAAATAAAAAAAAGGCGGTGAGGCAGATGAAGGAAAAACGGGATCCGAGTCTTCATAAGGGTCACAGAGAGCGAATGAAGAAGAGAATGCTCAACAGCGATCTTTATGATTTCCAGGAGCATGAGATCCTTGAAATGCTCTTATTCTATGCCATACCGCGCGGAGATACGAACGAGCTTGCCCACAGGATAATAAACGAATGCGGCGGCAGCCTTTACAATGTGTTCAATTCCTCGTTCAACAGCTTGACAGCAATAAAGGGAGTAAGTGCGCATACTGCGTCACTTTTGAAAATGATACCGAAGCTTTCGGCGTACTATGCGTGTTCGGGAGTAAGGGGAAGCAAAGGCTTTTCAATAAATGATACCGAGAAGGTGAGCAGATACTTTGAGGCGCTGTTCAGCAGCAGTATAAAGGAAGAGGTGTATTTCGCGGGTGTCACGGACGAGCTTATCATGGAGCGCCCGAAACTGATATACCGCGGAACACTTAGCGCAGCGCTTCTGAATACGGGAAGCTTTCTCAATTTTGTTTCCGACTATGGTTACAGCAGGCTGATAATGGCGCATAATCACCCGCACGGGACATGCCTTCCTTCAAAGAAGGATATAAAGCTCACGAAATTCATGGTCGAGTCCCTTGCGAGAATGGGGATAGCTCTTGAGGATCACATAATAGTCGGTACGAACGGGAGTATGTCGATGCGTTCCTCGCGTCTGGTCGATCAGATATGGACAGAGCGTTCTTACAGCAGTGAAAACGGTGACGACGAGTTCGATATCTGGTAAAGAAATACGAAAGTCTGTGTGGACCGAACCGGTTTCCGTGAAAGAATTGTGAGATAAAGCTTGCATTTTTCCTGCCTTTGTGCTATAATATCTTTCGACTTTTGAAAAAGGCAGGAATATTATATGCTACTTATGCTGGCGGTAGTGGGACTTTACACTATCTGCTCTCTGAATGATAAATATGCTGTGAGCAAGGCAAAATACAACGGGTCTCAGCTCACGTTCCTTATGGCGGCAGGTACAGTGCTGTTTTTGCTGCCGCTTCTGCCGTTCGCGGACACTACAATAACTGCAAACTGGCTCGCTCCGGTTTTTGTGCTTCTGATAGCGCTTTCAAAGTACCTTGAATTTGATATGAGCGCGAAGATACTGGAGTATATGTCGGCATTCGAGCTTAAAGCATGGGTCGGCATACTGCTGTTCGTGTCATATTTCACCGATGTGATAATTTACAGCCAATCCATAGATATCATCAAGCTGCTGTTCATCGCGCTCACTATGGCGGGACTTGTGATGATAGCCATATCGGGGCGGGAAAAGGTGAATTATAAAAAGATAGCCGTTCCGATGATATTGTACCTCGCGGCGCGCTTTATCTATGGATTTGTGATGAACGCGGCTGAGGGTATCATATCATCAACGATGACGCTGCTGTTCGCGCTTATCGTTTTGGCGCTGGTGATGCTGCCGTCCGCGAAACCATGGACTATCGCAAAGAACAGTCCCGAAGGAATGAAAGGCGTTCTGATAGTTCTTCTCTGCAAGCTGCCGAACGCTCTGGGACTGCTGGGTGAGAATGCGGTAGCAGCCGAGAGCCTGACAAATTTTGCGTTCATTCCGCCTATGATACTTATTGTGATATTCATTGTGGGACTTTTCCGCAAAAGTACCCGACCGACGGGGCTCAACCTTGCGGGAAGCATTGCCTGTATCATCGGGATAATGGGATTTCAGGCTGTGGGAATGTTCTGAACATCAAAGCGGCACTGTACATACTCGAAAAACACAGATAAGCCCCTTTCCTTTGCGGAAAGGGGCTTTTTCATGTACAGTATATGACTGTCTGCGTTCAGTTCGTGAACAGCTGCACCCAATACTTTACGCCATTCATGGTATAGCAGGCTATACCTATTTTGCCGAAATTCTTCCCGAGAATGTTCGCGCGGTGTCCCGGAGAGTTAAGCCATGCGTTCATTACTGCCGATGCCGAGCGCTGACCGTAGGCTATGTTTTCACCCGCAGTCCGGTATGCTATACCTTCCTCTTTCAGCACCGTGAAACAGGAAGTACCGTTCGGGCGTGTGTGGGAGAATGACCTTACGGTCTCCTTTGCACGTATCTCCGCAGCAGCGCATAGTTCCTTGCTCAGTGTGAGCGGGGAAAGCCCGTTTTTGTCTCTTGCGCTGTTCACAAGTGAAAGCACTTCGCTCACTTCGGACGATACGGTCTCTCCGTCTGTCGGAGCTGACGGGGCAGGAGAGATATCTGCGCAGCTGCCCGATGTGCAGTCATCAGTAGGTTTGACAACGCTGTCGGCGGGAGTCATGTAATATCTCAATACAGGGATATTGCAATCCGAGGGTATGGAAATGCTGTAACACTTCCCGCCGATGCAAAGCGTGAGTGCCGATGAATTTGCCGCAAGCGCTCCCGATGTCATGACTGCCGCGGCAAGTACAGCCGCGAGCTTTCTGATGGTTTTCTTCAAATGTATGACCTCCTTTCGTATACAGCCTAAGGGCTGCTCCGTGAGGTCATTATAACACTTTGCGGCGGAAGAAATCAAGGTTTTCCGAGTAAATACATATATTTACATACTGCTCCATGCAGATAAAGGAAAATGGGGAAGATAACGGGAATAAATATGCCGGGATATTCCGCCGCACGCTGTTTTGTTATCTTTAGGGTACCTCTAAAAACCGCTTTGAAAAGAGAAAATGAGATAGGCGTGTCGGATACAAGGAAAGGCTCCGAAAGCGGGCTGGCGCCCAGTGAGGAGACTTGACGCAGCAGACGGCGCGCATAGCTCTTTTTCTCTCAAATTGGGTTTTTAGAGGTACCCTTTACAAATGGTAGTATTGTAAATGATATGGAGCTGATGTGTCAGCCCTGTATATGAAAACGGTCAGTTTAGGAAGAACTGACCGTTTCGATGTATTATTCTTATGGGCGCATATTGCCGCCCTGCATACTGTTCATGCCGCCCTGCATACCGCCCATGCCGCCCTGCATACCGCCCATGCCGTTCTGCATACCGCCCATGCCGCCGGGCATACCGTCGGGGCCTGCAACTCCGCTGGAATTGTTGAGGTCAAACCCGGAAGCCACATAGTAATCTCCGTCGTAGTCGATACCTGCATCGCCGCCGTTATTGGCGCTTTTGATAGTAAGGCTGCCGCCGATGAGGTTCACATTTCCGTTGGAGTCAAGTCCGTCGGTCCCGGCGGTGACATTAACGGTACCGCCTGTGATGTTGATAGAGTAACCGAGAACACCTTCATAAACTCCGTCACCGTTGGCAGCGTTGATGGCATCGTCGGTCGCGGTCACGTTTATCTTACCGCCTGTGATATTCACGACAGTGCCTTCAAGTCCTTCATTGCTCTTCTTTATCGTGAGGACGGGACCCGTACCCGATTTGCTGCCGACAGTGAGTATATGGTCTGCGTGTATGCCGTCATCGCCCGCGCTGACATTGACATTTCCGGAGAGAAGTGTAACGTCGTAATTGCCGTTGATGCCGTCATTTACGGCGTTCACGTTCAGAGTTATATCTCCGCCTATGATAAGGCTTGAATTGTCGCCCGCCTTGATGCCGTTCTTGGCGTTTCCGTTTATGTTGAGAGTTCCGCTGCCGGTGAAGAACGCGACAGAGTCAGCCTTTATCTTTATGGCGGCTCCGTCGTAAGCGTCTGCTACATCTGCGTCGGCGGAGTTTTCGTCGTTGGGATCCTCATTATCGGTGAGAGTTACATTTCCCGAAATCACGACCTGTACTTCCGCTTCCTTGTTGACAGAGAGAACTGCTCCCGAGGAGCTTGCAAGGTCAAGATCCTGCAGAACGAGCACAACGCCGGCGGTGCCTTTCTTTACGGTTATGCTGCCCTCGTCCGCCGAGCCTGTGACTATGTATGTTCCCGCGGAGGTTATTTTTACCTCGCTGGTTTCGGAGACATCGTATGTTACAGCGTTATCGTAATCGGCAGTAAGCGACATGGCGCTGTTCTCGGTGATGCCTTCGGCTACTGTGCCGGCAGTTGATACGGTAGGCTGCTGATTATTGTTCCCCTGTGTACCGCCGAACGGTTGAGAATTACCGAAAGACTGGGAATTACCGAAAGACTGGGAATTACCGAACGGCTGGGAATTGCCGAACGACTGGGAATTGCCGAACGACTGGGAATTATCGAACGGCTGAGCTCCGTATGCGGACTGTATGCTGCTCATGCTGTTAGTATTAGTGTAGGGATATGCGTTCGGGTTATAGTTCTGATAATAAGCACCGTTATTTGTCTGAGTTACAGACTGAGAATTTCCTAAGTTTACATTGGTATCGGAGCCTGTTCCGAACATAGCATTGAGCGTGTCTGTTCCGTAGCTCTTGCCGTTTATTCTTATATCGCCGCCGCTGAAGGTGAGGGAATTGTTCTCAACTCTGAAAACGTCACTGCCCATGCTCATCATGTCAAGACGCCCCTTACCGCCGATATTTACCGGGACATTCGAGTAGAATACAGCCCCTAAGCTATTATCGGGAGCGCCGCCGAGGAAGTTTGCGGAACCACCTGCGATATTTATATCGAGCCTGTCTCCGCTTATTGCCGCGATAGCAGGTCCGCGCTGTCCGTCAATGCTCACGCCGTCAAATGTGAGATTTACACTGCCCTTTCCGGGGTCAACGAAGACGGTGCCGGTCATCTGTCCCGTGAGAATGTAATTTCCGGGCTCGCTTATCCGTATGCTGCCTTTGTTCATGCTGAACGGAGCATTGCTGCCGGGCTGCTGCGCCTGCTGTCCGAAAGCAGCCTGTCCGCGCTGAGCGGCGGGAATTGTCTCCGCCGACACCGCTGCTGTCATAGCGAGGCACGCTGCAAGCACCGCAGCTGTTGTTGTGAATGTCTTTTTCATAATTATTCCACCTTTCAGAAAATTGATATTATTCGGGGCTTGATACCCGAGCTTTTCCTGTATTATATATTTCGGAAAGGAGGTTTATTATTTGGGGGTCGCTATGAATTTATTTCAGATGTTTTTTCGTTTCCTGCCGGAGCGTTTATTTCCTGTCTGTCTGGCGGAGCAGCTCTGTCCGGGGGCTGTGCTCCCGGGGCGCTGCCGTTCTGTCCCTGCTGTTCCGGAGCTCCCATGTCTCCGGGGGATCGCTGCTCCGAAGGCTGCATATCCTGCATTTGCGGCATATCCTGCGGGGGGGTGTTTCCCGGCTGATGTTCACCCTGCTCGGGCGGTGTCATGCCGTTATCCGACGGGTGTTCGCCCTGCGGCATATCCTGCGGCGGAGCAGTACCTTTATCCTGTATTTGTGGCTGTTCTTCACTTGATTTAGTTTCCTCGGCAGGTTTTATGACCTCCTCCTGTGTTTTCTCCGGCATTATCGGCTGTACGGGCGTATCTGACGCGTTCCCGGGTGTCTGCGGTGTATCAGCCGCGGGTTGAGCTATATCTCGCGGGGGTTCTGTGTCGGGTGCTTCGGGCTTTTTAGGCGTGCTGCCGTCAGAAGGGGAGACTGTATCGGTATTTTCTTCCGCTTTTTCCTTAGGTGCAGCTGCGTAGTATATTTCAGTTTCCTGCGCAGTCGTGTCAGTTATCACAGTCTGCGATTCGCCTTCTTCCGCGGCAGGTGAAATATCATCTTCAGTTTCCTCATGCTCGAACACATATATCGTGCTGTTTTGTTCATTGCTGTGAGACTGACGGCGTTCTTCATCGCTGACTATTACCGTCCGTACAGGGACGTCCACGCTGTTCATTATCGCGTTTTCAAGGCTTTCGCTGCGGATCTCCGAGTCTGCGGTTATGCCTACTACCACTGGATCTTCCTGTTCAGAGAGCTTTCCGTCTTCCTCAAGTATCGCAAGCGCCGCGGGAACAGCTTCCTCGATCCTCATGCCGTGAGTGCTGTTCTTTATGCTTTCCACAGCTTGGCTGTTATCTCCGAGCGCTGTAACCGAAACGACCCTGCCGAGGCGGTTCAGAGAGAACTCTACGTGGTCGCCGCCCGTGCTGACCGACACATAAGCGCTTACGGAAACCGCGGAATAGTGATACGCGCCGCCTGCCACCGCCAGCACTATCGCCGCTGCCGCAAGACCCTTTACCCACCTCTGTTTTATCCACATCATCGGAACGGGAGCCGCTATCTCTATTTCCTCGCCTACCTCGCCGCTGTGACGTACTTTCATGAAAGTACCGTTCTCGGCAAGGACAGCAGCCTCTCCGCCTTTTCTTTCAAGTATTACAGCTTTCATTGCATTCTTCCTCCCGCACCGATCGGAGGTATTCCCCGAGAATCGGAAAATCCCCGACGAGTATTTCAGCTGACGCGATTATGTATTTTCTGTGGCGTTCGAGTATTTTTCTTATCACTCCGCTCGCCTCACTTAGCTTCCTTATCGGCAGCAGATGTTTCAGCCGCATAAGAGCCATCAGCACCGCGCTTGCGATAAGCGTGCGAATGGCGTGACAGCAGCTTTTCTTCGTTTTCACAGCCTTAGGAGAACACTCCGCAAGATCGAAGAACGAGAAACCGTAACCGTTAAGTATTTCCTGCAGTTCCGCTATCTCCTCGCGAGTTCTTTCGGTTTGACCTGTACTGTTCTCCATTGAAGTACGGGTGATCTGCTCCTGTACCTTCAGATTTATGCCGGAAGCGGTATCTTCATCGAGCCGCCCTTCAAACGCGTCGGGCAGCACGGCTATCTCGCTGCTGTAACGCCCCTGTGAACGAATATGATCGACGATCCTTCGTTTTATGACCACCGATGCGAGTGACAGAAATGAACCCTTCTCCTCATTGTAGTGCTGTACTGCTTCGTGAAACGCGGAAAGTGCTATCGACCATTCATCGTCGCTTTCGCTCACATAATGACGGGACGCGTCGGCGGCAGTCCTTAATATCCACTGCTTTGTGCTGTTTACAAGCTCTTCAAACTGTCGTTCGTTATTCTTAGAGGCTATGGCTTTCATACTCATTTCGTCCATAGTATCCCGCCTTTCTTATATATAGTTTCGTGATCTGCAATGAAAAAAACGGTGCGGAAAATTTTTTTTATTTTATTATAACGAACGAACTTAATGCGGACTTAAATATAGCGGCATTTTCTGCATAAAAAAAACTCCCGCCATTGCTGCAATGGCGGGAGGACTTTTAAACTTATGTAATTATAATGTATCAGACCGCAGGCTGTCAGAATACGGGCAGCGGATATAACGGTGTTTCATACGGAGCTTTTTTCTGCCTTTTTCTTCAAAACTTCATAGCAAAGATGATCGCCAAGATATGTTTTAATATCGCGGTACTCGGTCACTGTATAGCCGCGTTTCAGATATATGGGCTTTCCGGGTAGTGACGCGTCAGCCGTTATTTCATCGTATGTCCTGCTTATCTCGTTTTCCGCAAAAACAATAAGCTCTCTGCCGCAGCCATTGCCTTGCTGTTTCGGAAGAACGAACCACCTGCATATCTCGTTTTCTTTTATCGTAACAGTACCCACGGGCTCCTGTTCATCATTGTAGATCAGATAAACTCGTCCCGCCGAAATGTCTGCGGTGATGTTCTCGTCGCTGTGGTGTTTCAGAAAAAACATCACAGTTCCCGCGGGATAATAATGCGGGTAAATATCCGTGATAGTCTTATGGGTTATTTCTTTGACAACAGCAAAATCAGCTGTCTGTGCCTGTCTTATCTCCATTATGTTTTACCTCCGGTCAAGTGTGACATTTTCAAATGAATTATAGCAGTTATGGGATTTTCTGTCAATACATATATGACATAATTGTTTTATGCAGTTCATAGCATACCTCTCATCTGTTCGTATGCGTCGGGTATTAAAGACATGGCGAGTATGCTCGACGCGGTAGCAAGGTCAAGTACAGCGTGTCCTGCCATAAGGGGAACAGGGTCTTTCTTTTTGCGGTAAAAGATACAGAAAACGATTGTAAGAGGCAGAAAGGAGAATGCGCGGTACGCCATATACCTGATATCGGGTATGAAAGGTATGAAACAGTGCTGAACAGCGTAGAAAAATGTCGGTACAGCGACAGAAGCATATTTGTTCTTGATGCTGCCTGTGCCTGCTCCGAGGTACAGACCGTCCTCCGCAAGCGCTGTTGTCACGGGAAGCACAAACACATTTATAACGGCGAGCAAAGCAGGTACAGGCGCTATCATCTTAAGCGATACCTCAGGCATGACGGTACCGTAGAATATAAGACCCGAAAGAGGCATTCCCGACATACCGATAACAACAGAGACGATAACAACGATTATTGTTGTTTTTATGCCTGACTGTCCTTTGCGGTAGTTTATCAGCTCCTTGTAAGAACCGCCCCTGACCTTTGCGGTGAAGACAAGCAGAAGTATCGTAAGTATGTTCACTATCGAAGCTGCTATTGACCACCCGCTGCTTATTTCTTCTGCGGTCTTGCCCGCAATAAGCGCTCCGAGAGTAAAAAAAAGAAAAAATATGATGCAGCGCACGGGCAGAAGGAAGTAAAATCCCTTTCTGTTCAACGTGATTCCTCCTTTTAAATAAGAGTGTATATGTAATTATACATTATAATATTGCAGATGTCAAGGAAAAACAAGTTTCTGTCAATGAGAATGCCTGTTGCACCGCCGATGACAAATTCGTTCCGGAAAAAGTATAAATCGGGAGAACTGACAGATAATATTGCATAAAGAAGCAAAAAGCTTCCGTAAAAAATGCTATGAAAGGAATTTATATATGAAAGCAACGGGTATCGTAAGAAGAATAGATGACCTCGGCAGAGTCGTCATACCTAAGGAGATAAGAAGAACAATGAGGATACGTGAAGGCGACCCGTTACAGACAACATCGAGGCGGATGATCTTCTGTGAGGCGATATTTGCTTTATCCATGCGGGTTTGCGGGATTTAAGAATTACATATTTTCCGTTTCAAGGTTTTCTGCGAGGGGTTCGGGAAGGGCGGATTTTTGCCGAAAGTATATGTAGTTTGTATAACCATATTAGCGTTATACTTTTATTATCAAATCAAATGAATGATATTATGTTATAAAAAACTTGATTTCACTGTCTGTATGTGTTATACTAAAGTAAAGTAAAGTATAAACTATAATAGGAGCAATTGTTATGAAGATATATACAATAATCGGCGGTGTAAACGGAGTGGGCAAGAGCAGTCTCTCCGGTGTCCTCGCCGGAGAAAGCCCCGACCTCGGAATAATCATAGATACTGATAAAATCACAGCCGAGCATGGCGGCGACAGGATATGGCTCGTTCAGCAATATTATTGGTAAGTTCAAGGCGGCTGTCAAGCATAGTGTTTTCGAGATGTTTTCGCTGATTCAGCGAGTAGTTCACAGCTTTTTCAAGCTTGGAGCCTCCGGGAGCATTTATCGTTGAGAGATAGTCAAAATACTCGTCAAATAAAGGCTTGAGAACAGCTGTACGCTGCTCACCGGAGTTTTCGGGTACGTCAACAAAGCTCTCATCCTTAGCAAAAATCTTGCCGATAAGAGCGAGCGCATGGGCAGCCTTTGAATCCTTCTCGGAAATGCCTTTCGGGACGCACTGAACGAAATATCGTTTGGCGTGCGCCCAACAGCCAACGTGCGTTACTTTTTCGAGAATATTGTAGCCGGCATATCCGTCAGTCTGCAAGTACCCGGAGTAATTTCCGAGAATATCCTGTGCAACCTTTCCGGATCGCGTCGCATGATGATAGTAAAGCGACATTTTGTGTCCGGAGTGCTTTCCGGAGCAGAAAACCCACATTCTCGACTAGGAATCGACCTGCTGTCCGTCGCGTTTCAGAACACGCACGGGAGTTTCATCGGCATGAATAATATTCTCGGAAAGCAGTATCTCTCTCATGCATTCCCACGGCGGTTTGAACCATAGTGAGCCACGGATTATCCAGTTTGCCAGAGTGTTGCGTTTCAGTTCAACACCTTCCGCCTCCCAATACTGCTCCATACGGTAAAGCGGAAGTCCGAGCTGGTATTTCTGCTGCATAATATACGCGATGGTTGCTGCGGTCGCCATGCTTTTCTTTACGGCCGGAACAGGTGTAGGAGCTTTGAAAATATTAGTTTGTTCATCATCGGAGCAGTGCTCGCACTTGTATCTTTTCTGATAAATGTCGATCACAAATATCTGCGCGGGAATGATGTTCAGCTCGCTTCGCACAAACTCCTCACCTATCTCGGTAAGCGGTTCTCCGCAGCTTGGGCAGACAGCAGGCGTTATCTCGCATACCTGCTTGATGTGTTCCAGACCTTTGGTGAGTTCTTCTTTAGTGCGTTTCCTGCTGCGTTCGTGAGCTGCGACAAGTGTTTTCTCGTCGGGTTCAGCTGCACCCGCAGCAGATTCCTTTTCCGCTTCATTGAAAAGCGAGATCTGCTCAGCGCCTTCGATATATTTCATTTGCTCGCTTGACCTACCGAACATCTTCTTACGGTCGTTCACAAGCATTTCAGTCAGGTTTGAAACGAACTGCTTCTGTTTCTGGACTTTGTTTTTCAAATCGTTATTTTCTTTCTGCAGTGCCTGAATAAATGCGAGTGCATCTTCAAGATTTTCAATGTTCGGAGTATTCATTCAGGCACCTTCTTTCCAATGAATTTCACTGTATAATACCATAAAATCATTGAAAAGTCCAGTATTTACGCGGATTTGAGAGCTATCGGAAAGTAGAAATATATCAACATATCACTACTGTTTTCAGATAACATCACGAGGCTTTTTCGATACCCGTATCGCCTTTGGCTGCTCAATCGAAAGTCCCTGCATAAGCCAGACATATTGCTCGTGCGTCAGCATCCTTGCTTCGGCGTTATTACGCGGCCACTGAAAATTGCCGTTGTCAAGTCGCTTGTACAGGAGTAGGAATCCGTCTCCCTCCCATAACAACGCTTTCATTCTGTCGCGGCGTTTTCCACAGAACAGAAAAAGACTTCCCGAACAAGGTTCCAGTCCGTAATTTTGCTTGACAATTGCCGCCAGCCCGTCTATCGAGCGCCTCATATCCGTGTATCCGCATACGATGTATGTCTGCGCGACATTGAGTTCCTTCAGCATATACGAAGTCCTCTGATAGCCGCAGTTACCATATCCGGCGATATATCTGCAGGAAGCTCGATGTCAATCCCGGAACTGCTGATCCTGATCGTGCCGTTAGCCATCGTTGCCGGCGGCGGTGGAGCTTTGACAGGTACAATTTCGTGCTGTTCGATTTGCTCTATTGCTTCGCTGCGTATCTGACGCAGCCGATAGTAGAATGTCTTTTTAGTCACTCCGTTTTCCGCGCACCATTCTGTTACAGTTTGTCCGCTTGACAGGTAGGCTTCTTACATTTTTCGCCACTCTTGATGACGCACTCTTTTCTTTACGCTTTCAATTTTGTCCATAGGCTAAATCACTCCAATTTGGTCTTAAGACCTTTTTGGACTATTTTAGCATATTTTTACCTCAATTTACAGACGTCGGATTATTGAGCGGATACGACGAATAGCAAACGTATGTATTTTCCTTGTCATTCTTATTTTGAAACCCAAGAAAAAAATGGCGCTCTCGCCGCCAAAAAACATGTCATGCGTCATCCCGAATCCCCTTTTCATTTTTCTCTGTTATTTTTTTAATGATTCTTCACCTCTTGTCAGAAAACCATCTACTCTCCCTTGTGGCTATCGCTTAGTGGCTATCTTTGCCGCCGACCGCTCATTCAAAGCCGAAAAACTGGAAGCCCACACTGTGGTTATCTCAGTCATGCAACGCACAGCAAACATTTACTCCCCTTCCATTTCTTCCGCAATCTTCTCAGCTCTCTTCGCCAACTCTGACACCTTCATTTCATAAAACTCAGCGATGGTCACAAGATCGCTAATCTGATGAATTCCTTTCCTCTCAAGGTCGCTAACCTTCCGCTGCGTAAATCCGAGTTCAAATCCGATAAGTTCCTGGCTCGTCTTTCCGCGTAATTGCTTGAACACACGTCCTAATGCCTCTGGTTCAGTCATCTTTTCTCCTCCTGCTATGGGTTATAGTCACAGGAGTTATTGTAATGGAATTATTGGTTTCATTCTATATCAAATATTGGATAAGCTCTGTATTCTTCTACTCCAGCCCAGCTCTTCTTCTAATCTCCTTCGCAGGATTCATACTCAGCCATTCAATAAGGTCAACGGTATCATCCTCTACCCCGGTTTGCAGTGCAGCTCCTTTCCTGCTCCTCTGCATTTTCTGCCCATCACTGGTGGGATTATATCTTCTGAATCACTGGTGGGATCAACCTCTCTTTGTATCACGGGGGAGCGGGGAGTGCGTGGTTGGTGGGTAGGAGTGCGTGGAGTGTGGATGCTTAGGACCCGGAGTGTGGATGGCTTAACAACTCATTAGCTTTAGAAATTAATAAGGCTATAACTTCGTGGTTTACGGGCTCCTTGTTTATTTCGGATTCGTACTTTTCCTTCAAAGCAAAGTATGAGCATCTCTTGTCTTCCGGGAGATGATTGATTCTCTCTTCTATATCAGGCCAAGGGATGGTCGGTATTTGTTTGATCATAGGCATTTATTCTGTAGTTGTGTTCTCCTTACTTGTGCAGAATATGAACTTGGCGTTAGTCCCTTGTGGATATCGCCGAGCGAAGCGAGGCCAGAGGCTCGTAAGCCTAATACGATCATCAAACCCTCATATTGCTCGCCTGTCAGCAATCCCAATCTGTGTGGATTGATTCGGATACGAAGAAAAAGAATCCATATGTTCAACCTTGGGGCACATCAAAGGGTCATATCTTGATTGAGTGCGGTCATTCAAGTGACTCTCATCCGGGTTCCTTATTGAGATTGGGATGACCACAGGTCCTTCTCAATTTCTCTCGGAACTCATGGCTAATTTCTAACCAGGATGCTGGATAACCACACTCCGCCCATTCAGTTGTACTCAAACTAATTCCATTTCTCCGCTGGGAATACCTATCAATTCTACCTTATCATATTCTTGCCCTATGCTACTAAAGCATCCTAAAATGGGCTGGTATGAAATCCCTGCAGAAGCAAGTACCGGTTCAAAATCAACTTCGAATCGATAACCATTTTGAAGGACACCATACCTCAGTTCCTTCACATATACTTCAGATAAATCTTTCCTTAAAATCGAAATAAATTTTTGCTCATCAAAACCTTCGAGTTTCTTTATTTCCATCGTAAGCTTTAGTGTTTTCATATTCGTAATTCCTCCAAAAACAACACCTGATTAATCCCTATGATAACCACTATCCACAACTTAACGACCTCAAAGATTAGACCTTTTGTTGTGATGAAATTTAGCCTTCCTTGGATTCTCGTATCTTGGGACTGAACCGTCATCCGGACGTATGGGGACTACAGAGTGTTTTATCTCGTTAATTATCCTCTCAAGTTTTTTCTGACGTTGATTAGGATTGCGACTGAAGACAGCATCAGCCAGTTTATCTCTCAGTGAACCGATCAGCGTGTTTACATTAGCTTGGTAGTCAAACTTGTTATCCTTGTCATAGCGTTCATCTTTTATTATTTCATCTGCTTCGTTTTTTGCGATGGCAGCCATGTTTGCGAGATACATACTGATCCAGAAATCCTGCATTATCGCATTTTCGGAAAAGCCGCCGAAGCAAGGCATTTCCAACTTGTTTTTGACAACATCGTATTTTACCTCGATACGCCACCTTTTGAAGTAAAGGTCTTTGAACTCTGCTTCTTCAAGTTCAAACAGATTGGTTATCAAAGTCTCAATTTCGCCGGAGGGAAGAGTAAATTTAACAATGCGAACTTTTACATCGTCATACATATAAATTATGTGACTTCCTAGTGGAAGATCATCAATATCGGTGTTGAACTTGCTGCGGAGTCTGAACAAATAACATGATTTTTCTGACAGTAATTCTATAAGTTCACGGCTTGCATAACCTCTGTCCATAATGAAGATCGCATTTTTTAAATCAATAACTTTTCCGACAGCTTCTATGTGATTTTTAGCGTGTTCACCTTCGCTAATGGTTAGCGGAGTAAAATTAGCGTCAATGATGAAGTCGTTGAGCACGTCGTATGCGATGCTCATTCTGGCAGTCGGAGATGATGCCTTAGCTCCTGTCCCACCGAATTTTTTAAGTAGCATGGGAAGATTTGGGAGCACGGTCTCGGAGCCGTCAATTGCTACAAGAAATTTATCGTGATATTTTCGCAGCTTGGGGAGGTATTCTTTTCCGTAGAAAGCATTTCTGACAGCATTAAAAAGCTTCAGAAACGGAGTATGGTCAAACTTACTGCGAGCCATGCTCAAAGCTTGTTGTGACATAGTTATACCCTTTCTCTCAAAGAAATTGTTGAGTGCAGATTGAGTAGATGTTCTATGCATCGAGAGCAGATATTTCAGAAGATCTCGAAACGGCATTTTGCGTTTCCTTGTAAAATATTGTGGCTTAAATCGGCTTTCGACCAACGTGGAAACTGCTCTCATAATAGAAGCGGAGATAGCAACTGCAATTGCAAGTGCAAGTGACAACATCGTAATGCACCTCGTAATCAAGAAGTGTATCAAAAATAGATACCTACTTCCGTTTTTTCGGGATTTTTCGATTTGTCAAGTGGTATTTTGTACAAAGCTTATTTGCTTGTTTTGTACATTTTTTTTAGTTGCTTAAGTTGTGGATAGTGCTATGATAACTACATGGGATATTTATCCTCATTTGTCAATTGCAGTAGTGTCTTCTCAATCTTATCACAATCGTATACTCTTCTCCAACACTCCTCGCACAGCTGACCGGAGCCTTCGACAAAGTATCGGCGTTCCATGACCGGTGTTGATTCATCATTTTGAGTCTCTTTACCACATCTAACACATTTTTCTATAGCCATTTCTTAGCCCACTCAAAGCTCTGCTCTGTAAATTTTGGATGCTTGCCGTCTTTCTCGCTCGTTTTATAAGGAACATCGAGTTTAGGCCATTTCACAGCTATAGTCTCATCATCCCAAGGGATACCACCTTCAGATGTCGGATCATAGACATCGGTGCATTTGTAGGTGAACACAGCGGTATCTGAAAGGACGAGGAATCCATGAGCAAATCCGGCAGGGATCCAGAACATGTTCTTCTTTTCAGCACTCAACTCTACTCCCACCCATTGACCGTAGGTCTCGGAACCAGGTCTTACATCAACAGCCACATCAAAAACAGTGCCGGTTGTGACGCGCACAAGTTTGCCCTGTGTATGTTCCTTCTGGAAATGTAAGCCACGCAGGACGCCCTTACTACTACTGCTACTCTCATTATCCTGAACGAAATTCACAGGAATCCCATGCGCCTCAAAGTCTGGAGCCTTAAAGGTCTCGCAGAAGTAGCCGCGGGAATCGCCGAATACCTGAGGTGTGATGACAAACACTCCCTTTATTTTCTGTTCTTCGAATGTGAATGCCATTATAGCTTTGCCTCCTGTAAGTATCTGCGTACCGCATCCTGCCATGTTGGGAGTGGTGTAAATCCGCTGGCTACCAGCATAGACTTATCTAAGCGACTGTTTTCAGGTCTAGCAGCTTTAGAAAGTCCATACTCCGCGGTTGAAACAGGAATCACAGAAGTATTCAATCCATACTGCTTATAGAACTCGCAACAAAAGTCATACCAGCTGATGTAGCCTCCCTCATTCGTCGCATGATAGTATCCGTACTTCTCCGTCTCGATCATATCAACAAGAAGACGCGCGAGATCCAGTGTATAAGTCGGTGTGCCTATCTGATCGTTGACCACACGAACTGTATCGTGAGCCTTGCCAACGTTTATCATGGTCTTGATGAAGTTCTTACCATTTAAGCCGAATACCCAAGCAATACGCACGATGAAGTATTTATCGAGTGTGGATGAAACAGCTAACTCGCCATCCAATTTACTCTGTCCGTACACATTGATTGGAGCATAATTCTTATCATCAGGCTGCCAAGGTCTCTCGCCTTTACCATCGAAAACATAGTCAGTGCTGATATACATCATCTTTGAGCCTGTGGTTTTCGCCGCCTCTGCGATATGCTGCGTTCCGAGATGATTAATAGCATCAACCCTCGTCCTGTTCTCTTCATCTTCTGCGGCATCCACAGCAGTCCAAGCGGCACAATGGATGATGGCGTCAGGATGGATGCGTTCTATTGTGGCTGCAACCGCATCCCTATCCGTTATATCAAGCTGAACATAAGGAGCAGAAGTAACTGCACTTCCGTCAGCCACACCGCTGTAGGCATCTTGAATATCTGATCCTATGCACTCATGCCCTCTATTAGTAGCATTATTCACAACATCATGTCCAAGCTGGCCACAAACGCCTGTTACAAATAATTTCATGATCTCTTTATTCTCTCTCCCGCCACTTCCTATGACTTGGTGACCTCGTTTCACTGCCTCGATTAACACATCATACCCAAGCTGCCCGGTCACACCTGTAATGAATATTCTCAAGTCCTGTTTTGAGGTCCGTGGCTCCTATAGCCATTTATCTATTTGAATACATCTTATCGTAGTAGTTCTGATACTCGCCTGAAATGATTTCTTCCCACCACGACTTATTATCAAGATACCACCTAATAGTCTTCTTGATTCCATCAGCGAATTTCGTCTCCGGTAACCACCCTAACTCATTGTGAATCTTAGTCGGATCAATCGCATAACGAAGGTCATGTCCCTTACGGTCAGTCACATATGTAATGAGGGTTTCATCCTTACCGAGTTCCTTAATAATCAGCTTAACGATATCAATGTTCTTCATCTCATTGTGTCCACCAACATTATAAACCTCGCCGATGCGGCCTTTTCTCACAATCAGATCAATGGCCTTGCAGTGATCTTCGACATAGAGCCAATCACGAACATTAAGTCCTTCACCATAGACAGGAAGAGGTTTGTCGTTCAAACAGTTAGCAATCATCAACGGAATCAGCTTCTCTGGAAAATGATAAGGGCCATAGTTGTTGCTGCATCGACTGATAGTCACAGGCAGACCATAGGTACGATGGTAGGCAAGCACTAAAAGATCTGCCCCTGCTTTTGACGATGAGTACGGAGATGATGTATGTATTGGGGTTTCTTCCGTGAAGAACAGATCCGGACGGTCAAGCGGTAAATCTCCATATACCTCGTCTGTGCTTACCTGGTGATATCTGATATTCCCATACTTCCTGCATGCATCCATCATTGTCGCAGTACCGATAATATTGGTCTGTAAGAAGATTTCCGGGTTCTCGATAGAGCGATCCACATGTGACTCTGCTGCAAAGTTGATCACAGCATCCGGCTTCTCTTCTTCAAACAGCTTGTACACACCTTCTCGGTCACAGATATCGAGCTTGTAGAATCTGAAATTCCGATTATCCTTAACAGGAGCCAATGTACTTAGGTTTCCTGCGTATGTGAGCTTGTCAATGCACACAACCCTGTCTTCGGGATGAGCCTTCAAATGATAGTGTATGAAATTACCGCCGATAAACCCGGCTCCGCCTGTAACAATTATTGTCATATGATTAGTACCGTACCTTTCCTTCAGCTACTGAACGCAAATGTGCTCCGTATGGAGATTTTCCGTACATCTCTGCACTCTTCATCAACTCATCCTTACCAATGAATCCATTGATAAACGCGATCTCCTCCGGTGCTGAAATCGTGATCCCCTGGCGTGATTGAATCATTTCCACAAATTCAGCAGCCTGAAGCAGGCTCTGCATTGTGCCGGTATCAAGCCATGCGAAACCACGGCCAAGGAGCTGGACATCAAGAAGTGAATCGTTCAAATACATCTCGTTTAGAGTTGTGATTTCAAGTTCTCCACGAGCAGACGGCTGAACGGCATTAGCACGAGTACTTACACCTGCTGGATAGAAGTAAAGTCCAGTCACAGCGTAGTTTGACTTAGGATTCTTCGGCTTCTCTTCAATTGACAGAGCACGTCCCTCTTCATCAAACTCGACCACACCGAAACGCTCAGGATCTGGAACGTAGTAACCGAAAACAGTGGCTCTGTTGTTCTCTTCAGCATTTCGCACAGCAGCCTTCAACATTGTTCTGAATCCATTACCGTAGAATATGTTATCACCGAGTACCATTGCACAAGCATCGTTACCTATAAAGGACTCTCCTAAGATAAATGCTTGTGCGAGACCATCTGGACTGGGTTGAACACAGTAAGATAAGGATATGCCGAACTGTGATCCATCACCGAGGAGAGCTTCCATTCGAGGTGTATCTTCCGGTGTAGAAATAATCAAGATCTCGCGTATACCAGCAAGCATTAATGTAGATAACGGGTAAAACAGCATCGGTTTATCATATATCGGTAATAGCTGCTTGGATGTTACTTTGGTGAGCGGGTATAGACGGGTGCCGCTTCCACCTGCTAAGATTATGCCTTTCAAATTTACTCCTCCAAATCAAGTTAATATCAAAATCAATGCCAGTACTACAACTGCTCCAGCAATAATTAAATAAAACGGCCACTCGGTTATGGAAAACAAGCATTTGCAATAGCAAATTCTTTTAGCATCTTTGCCAGCACATACAATCTTCCTTGTATCCATATTAAAGTCGATTTTGTTCTCTTCTAAATCAGCCACATTCTTATAGAGAATCTTATATTTTCGTTCCAGCTGAAGGAAAAATGCATCAAGAAACCAGAATGCTATTAACGGTATGAAAGCAATCAGGAAAAACCTCTTATCAGATCCCTGCGCAGCAAAACCGCCAATTAGTGCTACAAGCGTAACTGCCCATCCTTTAAGCTGAAAGCTATTACTTCCCATTCGTTCTATAACGCCTTCTATCATTTCAAGATGCTTCATTTTCTTTTCCATAGCGTCAACCTGTAATGGCTGTGTTTACCATTAATCCTTTATCCAAATATATTTGATCAAGAACTGATCGTGCAGTCTTCCGCTTCGTTTTCGCTGCGGAGTTCTTGATATCCTCTAAATCAATGACAACAAAATCATCCAAACCAGCTTTGTATTTCACCTTTAATTCAGAATGCTCAAAGATACTGTCAGATCTCTCTGCTTTTAAGATGTTGTAATATTCTGGATCCCTAGCTGGGAAAGTATTCGCCATTAAAAGCTCACTATAAATCCATGGTGACCCAGTGGTTGAATTATCACCTATATCCGAAGAATTCAATGAACTTGGCGTATTCACAAATACAAGCGCTTCGCAGCGATTTATCATCTTTGCCAATGCACCCAGAAGAATCATGTGTACATGTGCAGTACTTTGATTTCTCTTTTCATAATCGTATG
>JAGBLA010000054.1 GCA_017635675.1 Ruminiclostridium sp. | reverse complement strand
CACCACCTCGCGGAACGCGAGCGCCGCAAGCGTGAGCCGCAGTATCCCCGCCATGACCCATACCATGGCGTCTATCCCGTTTATACGGTGCAGGAGCGTTATGTCCGATACCGACGACAGGGTGTAGAACGGCAGAGAAAGCAGGTCGGTGAGCCGCCCGAATACCGTGTTGTACATGAATGTCATAAACAGCAGAGCAAGGCAGGACGCGCCGAGATATAACGGCACCGTCCTGCCGCTTTTTCCGCTCACCCGCCCGCAGAGCACCGCGAATATCAGCAGCTCGCAGTTCTGCGAGAACTCCGCCGCCGTGTCCGAAAGCAGCCTTTCCGGCTCGTCCGCAAGCGACGGGTACAGTCTGTTGAGCCGTATGTCGGGCAGCAGCGCCGCGAACATCAGCAGCATGAGCACCCCGAGCCCCGCAGCCACAAATACCGCCGTGCGGGTCGAGGCTTCAAGACCCTTATGCACCGCGAAAAGCAGCGCCGCTCCCGTAAGCACGCAGAAATACACCGAAGGCGCGGCGTCAAATACCGTAGCCGCCGCGTAGTAATGCGAGCGCAGTCCCGTTTCCGCCCCGCAGAACAGCAGCAGCACCGAGAGTATCACTCCCACGAACCCCGACAGGAGCTTGCTGCGCCCCGCTATCACCGCCACGGGAGAGCTGCCGCCGCTCCGCCGCAGAGATATCAGCAGCGGGATATACGCTGCTCCCGCGGCAAGAAACGACAGCACTGTCACCGTGAATCGCTGCATACCGTACTGCGCGCTCCCGCCCGGGAGCGCCGCCGCCTCCGCGAATATCCGCGACAGCGCGAGCGCCGCCGCAAGCCCGCCATAGCCTGTTCTACCGTTCATCTTCTTCTCTGCCCCCGACTCCGTTCATTCCGTATATATCAGGCTCCGTGCGGCTCAGCTCCCGCCACCCGCTGCGGAAGATGATGTCCCGCATAGACCTGCGCGAGAATGGCGACAGCGGCGAGGTGAACGGCACTCCGTAAGAGTTCAGCGAGCATATCCCCACGCACAGCACGAACGCCGCCGCCGTAAGCCCGAAAAGCCCGAAAAGCCCGCCCGCGAGAATGAACGCGAACCGCAGGAACGATACCTGAAAGCCGATGTCCGACACGATGTAGCCCGATATGGACGCGATAGCCACCGCAAGCAGCATGGGCGCGCCCACAAGCCCCGCCGATACCACGATGTCGCCGATGACTATGCCGCCCACGATGCTCACCGCGTGTCCCACGTTGGACGGGAGCCGCAGTCCCGCTTCCCGCATTATCTCATAGAAAATGTCCAGGATAAGGCACTCGGTGAGCACGCTGTACGGCGTGAGGGATTCCGCCGCCGCAAGGTTGCGCAGCAGCGCCTCGGGGATAAGCTCGGGGTGAAAGTTCGCAAGCGCCGCGTAAAACCCCGGCAGAAGTATCGCGATAAAGAACGCCGCCCACCGTATGAGCCGTACGAACAGCCCGAATATCGGTTTCTCGGTGTAGTCGTCGAGCATCATGAAGTTCTCCGCGAACAGCTTCGGCAGGTAAAGCGCAAAGGGCGACCCGTCCACAAGCACGCCTATCCTGCCCTCGTAGAGCTTGGACACGAAGGTGTCGGGGCGCTCGGTGGCACCGACTTCCGAGAACAGCAGGCTCCGCTTTTCGAGGAACGGCTGGATATACCCGCTTTCGAGTATCAGCGACAGCGGCAGCCTTTCAAGCCTCCGCACAACGTCCTCCGCAAGCTTTTTGTCCGCGCTCTCCATGCGGCAGACGCACACCTCGGTCTGCGAGGTTTTACCCACCGTGAGCGTGGTGAACACAAGGTCGGGGGACTTCACCCGCCGCCGCACAAGGCTCATGTTCGTGTGGAGAGCCTCCACAAAGCCCTCGCGCGCGCCGCGTATGTTGCGGTGGTTCTCGGGCTGGGTCACAGCGCGGGTCATAAAGCCCTGCACTCCCACGGCGCAGCCCGTCCCCGCGCCGTCCGTGAGTATCACGCAGAAACCGTTCATTATGGCGCTCACCGCGTCCTCGGCGCTTTCGACCGTCCTCTGGTCGCCCGCGATAAGAAGCTCGCCGCTTATCATCGCCGCGAGCCGCTCACCGTCTATATCAGCCCCGCCCCTCTCGTCAAGCTCGGTCAACGGGCGGTAAACGAGGTTCGCGAGCTTGTTCGCGTCCGTCTGACCGTCGCATGATACTATGCACACGTCCGTGCCGCATACCTTCGCGTACTTCATTATAAGGTCGGAGCTGTTCTTCATCACCGCGCGTATGTTCACCGCGTTCTCCGTAAGCTTTTTGCTCAGCATAAAACCACCTCTTCGGTTATTCTGCGCGGAATGTATAAAATAATACGCGGCGCGGGAAAATACGGGAGAGGTGGTAAAATGCTTGTCATAATGATACGGACGGTGATACTTTACACTGTTATAATACTGATGATGCGGCTCATGGGCAAGAAACAGCTCGGCGAGCTCCAGCCGAGCGAGCTTGTGACGACGATACTGATATCCAACATCGCCACGCTGTCTATCGAAGACCCCACGATACCCATGCTGCTCGGCATAGTGCCTGTGCTGATGATAGTGTGCATTGATGTGCTGATGTCGGTGGTGATGCTTCGGGTGCCGCGGTTCAGGAGCGTGATAACGGGCTCGCCGAAGATAATCGTGTCCGACGGGGTCATCGACCGCGCGGAGCTCAGACGGCTGCGATATACTATCGACGATGTGCTCGAAGCCATGCGCGACCATGATATTTTCGACATTTCCGAGGTGCGCTATGCTATTGTGGAGACTACGGGGAAGATAAACTTTCTCAGAAAGGAGGACTGTCCCACCGACCCGCCATGCGTGGTGGTCAAAGACGGCATGATAGAGCGCAGCGGGCTCGCCATGTGCGGCATGACCGAGCAGAAGGTGCGCGATATCATACGCGGGAACGGCACGGAGCTTTCCGAGGTCTTCCTGCTCACGGTGAAAAGCGGCGGCGATTACAGTATTATAAGAAGGGGGGACAAAGCATGAAACGTACAGTCATCTGCGCGTCGCTTATCGCGGCAATGGCAGTCACAGGCACGGTGCTCTGGCAGCACACCGAGCGCACCGCAGCCGATACCGCAGCGGGACTGCGGACGCTCGGCACTCTCCCCATGAGTGAGCGTGAAGAATTCGCGGAAGAAATATACGCCCGCTGGGGAGATTTCTGCGAAAAGAATATCTTCCTCACCAACAACGAGTGCGCATTTGAGATATCAATGTCCCTCGCAGATATTATAGGTGACCTCCGCTCGGGCGAGGACGATATCTCCGCCGAGTGTGAGGAAGCCGCCCTCCTCGCCGAGCTCTACGCCCGAAGCACAAGACCCTGCTTCCATAACGTCTTCTGAAGTGACAGAGAGAAACAGAGAGGACAGAGAGACATAGAGACATAGAGACAGAATGGGGCGCCGCCCCCAACCCCGCTGGGGCTCTGCCCCCGTCCCCGCAGGGGGCTCCTCGCCCCCTTGACCCCTCGGCGGTGAGCACCGCAGGCAGTACCGTAACACGGAGATTAGTTACTCACTTCTCAACGACAAAAAACAGCAGACTTG
>JAGBLA010000053.1 GCA_017635675.1 Ruminiclostridium sp. | reverse complement strand
TTTCAATTTTTTTCAAACTTTTTTCGACCGCCGAGCTTGTCGGGCGAGATAGTGGATTTAGTATATCACGATCTTCGCGATTTGTCAATACCTTTTTTGAAATTTTTCAATTATTTTTCTTTCTCGCTACTATTATCGAAATAATAAGAGTCAAAAGCATTACTCCGCAGGTAATCAAAAGCTGTCTTTTCAGATTAAAGCTCGCCGCACTGTCCGCAAAAGTCGCTTTCAGATTATCCAGCATCTTTTCAACAGGAAGAGTGTACCCAAGCTCCTTCGAGTTCTTCTGCATCTCTCCGGTAATAAGGAACGCAGCGATCCCCACAGTATCCATTATCAGAGACATTACCACAGATACCGCGATGCCCTTGCCGTCAAAGTAATCTCCGCCTACCCTGTATCCCAGGAACACGAACAGCGTCGGAAGGAATCCCGAAACCGCCGAAGCAAGCAGCTTCACCTCCGCATCCATAGTCTCCATAAGCCCGAGTATGTAGCCTGTCCCGCACCACAGCGCACAGCCGATAAGACCGAAGAGCAGACAGGCGATAAATCCGACAAATGCATGGCTCCCGTCGGAATACGAACGCACCTTCTTCGCTTTCATGTTTATCGGCTTGGAACGGTTTCCTCCCTTGCTGACTACTTTCTGCATAGTCGGTCTCGGAGCATTTGCGCCGGGTGCCGCGAAAGCAGCCTGCTGACGCGAATAATCTCTGCTCACGCCGCCTACCTCGTCACCCATTCTCGGGTCGCCGCCCTGATACCCCTTAGGTCTTCCGTCGAAGCCCATAGGTTCTTCCGCCGTGCTGCCGTAGTCATAACTGCCGTAAGCGAACGCTCTGACCGCCGAAGGATCACGGCCGGAGGAAGGCTTATTGTCAGCAAAGTCCGAGGTCGGGTTCACCATAGGCACGCTTCCGTCGGATTCAAGCGGAGTCTCCGACGCCCCGAGCTCGCCGCCCTTTGTTTCGGTAGGCTTGTTGAAATCCGACTCCAGCTCCTCTATCTCGATATCTTCGCCCTCGTTGCTGTCGTCATATATCTCGGTAACGGCGATCTCGTCGCTCTCGCCGACCTCCTCGATCTCCTCCGATTCGACCAGAAGATCTTCACCGAAACCTTCGCCTATAGCGGTAACGGCAGTGACCTCGACCACCTCATCGCCCGCCTCGGCTATCTCCTGTTCATCGGCAAGCACAAGGTCGCGCAAGTTCGCGTTTCCGAACGCTTCCTCGTCAATAGTCTCCGCCGGTGCTGTCTCCGCGGCGGTTTCGGCTTTTGCAGCGTCCGCATCGAACATCAGATCATCAAGCGCCGTATCGTTTTCCGCGCCAGTATCTGGCGGAGCCGCAAAATCCTCCGATTCACGCGCAGTTTCATTATCAGCTTTATCAGCGCCGCTATCCTCGTCGGAAAGCATCAGTTCCTCAAATTCGCGTTTCCTCGCTCCGACCTTCTCAAAACCCTTGTAAAGCGGATCATCTTCACCGCTCTCTTTCTGAGCTTCAGGCTCGTTCTTCACCTCTGTGAGCATAAAATCGCCTATATCGGTATCATCGCCGTCAGCGGTCATTACTTCGGGAACCGGCTCTTCTACCGCCGGCTCCACGCTTTCCGCAGGTACTTCCGCCAGAAGATCCTCCACGGAATTCGCGATCTCCTCCGCCTTGAGCTCGGCGGCAGCCTCGTTTATCGCGTCGATAAGCTCTTCCCCGCCCACGGCAGGCTCGGTATATTTCGCGGCAAGCGCGACCAGCTCGTCGATACTTGCGTCGTCTTCCGTTTCTTCCTCCGCAGCAGCTTCCGCCACAGGCTCTTCAACAGGCTCAGCCGCAGTTTCTTTGACAGGTGTTTCCGTCTCCGCGCCTGCTGCGGAAGAAACAGACTCCATGACGGCATTTTCTATCGGAACACCCCTGCGGCAGTTCTCACAATACTGTACCACGGATCTCCCGTCAACGTAAATATCCAGACCATCCGTTCCGCCGCAGGAATAGCAGCAGTTCACATAGTCGTTCGCCTGCAGGTCAGCCGAAAGCTCACCGAGAAACCTCAATATATTGTTAATGTTTCTCACCGGATCATTATACTTCACAAGAGCGACTGCCGCTCCTCTGCCTGTGGTTTTGAAATGCTTTATGATATGCGGTTTATCCGCGACCTGCTGTGAAAGATAGCGGTCGAGCTCGTCGTCCGCGCCGTTTTTCTTTCTCACCCAGATAAGACAGCCGTAGCTTTTTGTCGCATCATTTTCCTTGATAACGACAGAAAGTCCCTTTATCCTGCCGTAAAGCGCATCAGCGCTTTCATTGTAGCCGAGCCCGGCGGCCACTCCCGTTTCAAGCAATTCTTTCATGACGTCTCCGATCCGAAGATAAGATTACGATGTAAGCGTCCGCAAATAATCGGACATAGATAATTTTACAATATTTTTTGAATATTGTCAATAAAAATATTGAAAAATCCGAAAAAATATGATATAATTTTAGGGTACCTCTAAAAACCGCTTTGAATAGAGAAAATGAGATGATTGCGCCAAATGCAAGGAAAAGCTCCGAAAGCTTGCTGACGCAAGGTGAGGAGACTTGACGAAGCAGTTGGTGCAAGCAGTTCTTTTTCTCTCAAATGGGTTTTTAGAGGTTTCCTCTAATTATAGTATGCCATAAGGCGCAAAAATACTGAAAAGGTATGATAATATGAGCAGTCACATCATAAAAGCAAGCACATATTTCCCGATAACGCACGAGCCCTTCGATATGCCCCTGCCGATAAAGCTGGAGCTTCATCACGCGAACACACTGATGTGCATCTATTCCATAAAAAGCGACTTTACCGTTGATTATTCCTATAACGCGAACACGGACATCCCCATGCTTACCCCAACGGACAGATACCTTAAAATAGACGATGTGTACTATCTTATGCGCACCCGCGTTTTCCAGGACCTGCCGTTCATCGCTCCCATGGAGCTTCAGCGGCTCGGGCTCACAGAATACAACCCCTACGAGATAATACTTCGGACATACGGTATCCTTCCAGGCGACGCCTACTGGATAAAGCGCTCGGACGACCCGTCGGGCTTTGACGACGCGATAGCGAAATACAACAAGGTGATGTTCGGAGTACAGCCTCCGGGACCCGACAGCGCGATAGAGGATTTTTTGCATTGACAGGAGTGACATGAAATGGGCAATACAACATTTGAATATGAAAGAAAACCGTTCTACTACGAGACCGACCAGATGGGCATCGTCCACCATTCCAACTATATCCGCTGGTTCGAGGAGGTGCGCATAGCCTATATGTCCGACCGCGGCTACCCCTATTCCCGCATGGAAAGCGAAGGCGTGATGATACCCGTGCTTGCGGTGGAGTGCAGATACAAGATACCGGTGAAATATGACCAGCCCGTGATAATACGCGGAGGCATAGAGCTGTTCGACGGGCTCAGACTCAATGTCTCATACGAGATAACAGACAAAGAGAACGGAAAGCTGCACGTTACCGGGCGCTCGGAGCACTGCTTCGTGAACGCGGAGAATTTCCGTCCTCTGCGCCTTAACAAGACACACCCCGAAATGGCCGAGATATTCATGTGAGGTACAGGTATGACAGACTATGACGTTATTATAATAGGAGCGGGAGCGAGCGGAGTGTTCATGGCATACGAGTTCGCAAAGCTCGGCAAAGGTATAAAGGTCTGCATGATAGACCGAGGTGCGCCTATATCGGAGCGCGTCTGTCCGATAGACGGAAAGAAAGTAAAGTCCTGCATACACTGCAAGACCTGCGCGATAATGAACGGTTTCGGTGGCGCGGGCGGAATGTCCGACGGCAAGTACAATATCACCAACAGCTTCGGCGGCGACCTGTGGTCTCACACGGGCAGAGACGAGGCGATAGAGCTCATGGAGTACGTTGACAAGGTGAACCTTGAAATGGGCGGAGCGGACGCGAAGCTGTACAGCACCGTGAGCAGCGACCTCAAAGCCGAGGCTCTGCGGTACGACCTTCACCTGCTGGACGCCAAGGTGCGGCATTTAGGCACCGACCGCAACCGCACGATACTCGCGAACATATATGAATATGTTAAGGATAAGATAGACATACACTTCCGCGAGGAAGTTCTGACCGTGGAAAAGAACGACGGCATCTTCGCCGTGAACACCGACAAGGGCAGCTACACCTGTAAGAAAGTTGCGGCGGCGGCAGGACGCTCGGGCTCAAAGTGGATGTCAAAGCTCTGTGACAGTTTCGGCATCGAGACAAAAAGCAACCGCGTGGATATCGGCGTGCGCGTAGAGCTTCCCGCTGCGGTATTTGAGCACATAACCTCCAAGGTATATGAAAGCAAGATAGTGTTCCGCACGAAGAAGTACGGTGACCTTGTAAGAACATTCTGCATGAACCCCTACGGCGAGGTGGTCAACGAGAACACCAACGGCATAATCACCGTCAACGGGCACAGCTACGCCGACCCCGCCCTGCACACCAATAATACGAACTTCGCGCTGCTGGTTTCAAACACGTTTTCAAGCCCGTTCAAGGACAGCAACCTGTACGGCGAGTCGATAGCGCGGCTGTCGAATATGCTGGGCGGCGGAGTTCTTGTACAGCGATTCGGAGACCTTGTGGCGGGCAGGCGCACCAACGAGCACCGCATCTCCCAGAGTTTCACCGAACCCACCCTCCAAGCCACTCCCGGCGACCTGAGCCTTGTTATCCCGAAGCGCCAGCTCGACGATATAATAGAGATGATATACGCTCTTGACAAGATAGCCCCCGGTACAGCGAACTACGATACGCTGCTTTACGGCGTGGAGGTAAAGTTCTACAATTCCAAGGTGACGGTTGACGAAAGGCTTGAAACATCAGTGGAAGGGCTGTACGCCCTCGGCGACGGCTCGGGAGTGACACATTCGCTCTCCCAGGCGTCCGCGTCCGGAGTTTACGCTGCCCGCGTGATAGCCGAGCAGTTCTGACAATGAAAACGACAAGTGAAAGGAAATAATACTTATGAACGTATGGCATGACATCGACAGCAGCAGGATAGACCCCTATAACTTTCTCGCAGTGATAGAGATACCCAAGGGGAGCAAGAAAAAGTACGAGCTCGACAAGAAAAGCGGGCTGCTTATGCTTGACCGCATACTTTACACCTCGACACATTACCCGGCGAACTACGGATTTATCCCGAAGACACTGGCGGACGACGGCGACCCTCTGGACGTGCTTGTGCTGTGCAACGAGGTGATAGACCCGCTGGTGCTGGTACCCTGCTACCCTATCGGCGTCATAAGCATGATAGACAACGGCAGGAACGACGAGAAGATAATCGCCATTCCCTTTGAAGACCCGAGCTACAACGCCTACCGCAGCATAGAAGCCCTGCCCAAGCACATCTTCGAGGAGATGCAGCACTTCTTCCGCGTGTACAAACAGCTTGAGGGCAAGGAGACCGCGGTGAACGAGGTGCAAGGTCAGAAAGCCGCTTCCGACATCATCAGACAGTGCATAGACAACTACAACAGCATATACGGCGATAAGGCGGAAACAGCGGAATAATGCTGTTCGACGAGGAAATGATGCTCCTTGCGCTGGAGGAAGCGAAAGCCGCGGGAGCCGCAGGCGATGTGCCGGTGGGCGCAGTCATCACCGACCCCGAAGGTTTCGTCATCGCCCGCGCCCACAACACCCGCGAGGCGGACGGAAAGCCCACAGGGCACGCGGAGATAAACGCCATCGAGCTTGCCGCGAAGTCCATCGGAAGCAGGCGGCTGACGGAATGTACGCTGTACGTGACGCTCGAACCCTGCCCGATGTGCGCGGGTGCGGTGCTGAACGCGGGACTTAAGCGTCTTGTATATGGGGCGTTCGATGACAGCGGCGGAGCCTGCGCGTCCGTGGTGAACCTTTTCGAGTGCGGTTTCGGGCGCGCTCCGCTGGTAAGGAGCAGGATACTGGAGCGGGAGTGCTCGGCACTGCTCACGGATTTTTTCAGAAAACTGAGGGAAAAGTGACCCTATACCCATAGGAGATAAGCAAAAATTGAACAGATACAGAACTCTCGCCGCGAACACGATAATTCTCGGTCTCGGGCAGTTCGGCTCAAAGCTCCTCGTCATAGTTATGATGGGGTTTTATCAGTCGGCGCTGGGAAAAACGGGCTACGGCGAGATAAACAATATAATAGACACGGCGACGCTGCTGATGTCACTGGTAACGCTGTCGATCGGCGAATCCATAATACGTTTCGGCATCGATACCGCCTACGACAATAAGCAGGTATTTTCGATAGGGCTTCGCATTACGTTCCTCGGGGTGGCCTGCGGAGTATTGTTCGTGCCGCTCATAGGAATGCTGAGCGGCATATTCGACAGCGCGGTGCTCGACCTTCTGAGCCGCTATGCGTGGCTCACGGTGCTGTATGTTACCACGGGGAGTTTCAAGAGCACCTGTGCGCTTTTCGTGCGCTCGATAGGTCATGTGAAACTCTACGCGATAGACGGCATACTGACGACGGTAATGAACATCATTTTCAACGTCATACTGCTGTTCACGTTCAACCTCGGAAATCTCGGCTATCTGCTGTCCGTCATACTCGCGGATATATGCTCGATAGTATTTCTCTCGCTCACCGCGAAACTGAACCGTTATGTGACACTTACGGGTCACGACCGCGGCATGATAATCACGATGCTGCGGTTCTGCATACCGATGATACCCACATCTATAATGTGGTGGATAATCAATGTGTCCGACAGCTTCATGATATCGGGAATGGTGGGTTTCGACGCGAGCGGAGTGTATAAAGCTGCGTCCCGTTTCCCAAGCATGATATCCATATTCTCGGGGATATTCTCGCAGGCATGGAATATGTCCGCCATTACCGAGAACAACTCCTCCACGATAGGAAAGTTTTACAGCAACGTTTTCGACATCTTCCAGTCAACGGTCTATGTTATCGCAAGCGCTCTGCTGCTGGTCATAAGACCGTTGATACTGATATTCTGTGACGAGGCGTTCTACGAGGCTTACCTTGTGACACCGTTCATAGTGATGTCGGTGGTATATACCTGCTTTTCTACGTTCATGGGAAGTGTTTACGTGGCTTCCAAAAAGACAATGCGCTCACTCGGCACGGCTGCCGTCGGCGCGGCGGTGAACATAGGGCTGAACATCGTTATGATACAGCTCTGGGGAGTTCTCGGCGCCACCCTTGCGAGCTTCCTCAGCTTTGCGCTTATATTCGCGGTGCGCGCTGTTGACACACGTAAAATAGTATCTATGGATCTCGGGCTCAGGAAAATGGTGATAAATGTGGCGCTGCTGCTTGCCATGGGCTCGGTGATATTCTTTGTAAAGGACAACGACCTTATGTATTACGGCATACTCGCGGCGATGTTCGCGGCAGCGCTCCTGCTCAATTTCAGAGCGGGTGTGCGGGCTGTGAGAATGCTGCTGAAAAAGGAGCTTTCGGAATGATACAGGTCGGAGAGGTACGCTGACATGGAAAAATACTATATCTGGCTTCTGCTGGCGCTTGGCGAGGGGGAGCCTGTCATATCGGAGCTGATCGCGCGGTTCGGCTCGGCAGAAAAGGTTTACGGCGCGTTTCAGAAGAACGTCGCGCTGGTAGGCGCGGAGCTCACCGCGAAGGCAGCCTCCGTGAGCATCGAAAGAGCGCAGAAAACATACGAAAGCATACTGACGGACGGTTATAGCGTCATCACCATTGATTCTCCGGATTACCCCGAGCACCTTCGCACCGTCAAGGATCCGCCCTGCGTGCTGTTTGCCGCCGGCGACACGAGCCTGCTGCGCAAAAAGCTCATAACTGTCGTGGGCGCGCGCAGCATCACAGCCGAGACCGCAGCCGCGATACCTAAGATAATATCACGGCTCGGATATCAGTACGCGGTGGTAAGCTCGCTGTCCGAGGGCTGTGACCAGCTCACCTGCCTTAACGCGATACATTCCGGCATCTCGTTCATCGAAGTGCTCCCCTGCGGTCTTGCACACACATACCCCACAGGCAGCAAGACACTGCGGAAATTCCTTCTTGCAAGCGGAGGGCTGCTGTTAACCGAGTATCTCCCTAAGACCAGATCGTCACCTGGCAGTTTCCTGCGGCGCTCCCGCATCATAGGCGGCATATCCCGTGTGACCCTTGTGCTGCAGGCGGGCGAGACCAGCGGTTCACTTGCTACAGCGGAGTATTCGGCAGCGCCTTTGTTCCTGCCGCCCTCCGACTGCACGGCTCCCGAGTACGCCGGGGCGATAAATGCCATGCGAGGCGGCGCTAAGCCATACCTCGGGCAGTATAGCATAGAAAAGGCATTCCTGCGCGTCGAGGAAACCGAGCGTCAGACGTCGGCGTCAGCGCCCGCCGAAGACCTGCAGGAGCCGCCGAAAGCGCCCGCTGCCGCGCCCGCAAAGCAGAAATTCCGCAAAAAGCCGGAGAAGACCGTGCCCGCGAAAAACAGCAAAAAAAGCACCCCGCCGCCGAAAAAGGACGACGGGATACACCGCAATAAACCTCTGATACCGCTGGAATCGCTTGAGGGCGACCGCCTTCTGATATACAAGACAGTCGCCGCGAGCGAAACGCCGATAAGCGTTGAGGAAATGATCGCCGTGACGGGCATCTCACCCGCAGATATGTCGGCGCTGCTGCTCGACCTTGAGATAGACGGGGTGATAACCCGCACGGGCTCACGCTACGTGGCGTCAGAGTAAAATATCATCAAATCTCCCGCGAATAGCTTTTACAAGAGCCGACGGAGACAGCTTTATCTGTAAGCCTACCCTGCCGCCGCTGATATAGAACTCCGTCAGAGACTCAGCGGAGCTGTGAATAACGGTCATGAACTGCTTTTTCATGCCGATAGGCGTACAGCCGCCGCGTACATATCCGGTCACTGCGGTGAGGTCTTTGACATGAAGCAGCTCGACTGATTTCTCTCCGACACTTTTGGCTGCTTTTTTAAGGTCAAGCTCCCTTTCGACAGGGATAAGGAAACAATAGTAAGCACCGCTTTTCCCGTGTGCCACCAGTGTCTTGAATGTCATATCGAGAGGCTGACCGAGCGTGTTGGCGGTGGTTACGCCGTCCACGAATTCATCGCACTCATACGACTGCTCCTCATAGGGGATCTTGTTCTTATCCAGAAAACGCATAGCGTTGGTCTTTGCTTCCTTTGCCACTTTTTTTCCTCCGTTCTCATACATTACGAATTACTATTTGTCAAAATCACCAAATATTTGACATCTTTACCAATCAATTATATCACAACCGGGATGTTATTTCAACTATAAATGTAAAATTTTCTGCTGCAAATATCGCCCGTGCGGCTTTTTATAAAGGACGAAAGCCTCTCTGTTTTTTTACATATCGTTTTTTAAACGATGTTAAAATTTTTATGATTTTTGTCAAAAACTCTCTTGACAATGATTTATCATTGTGTTATAATAATTCTACGGAATGTATTATTATAGAGGGAAGGAGATCCTCTGTACGCCCGTAAGAGTTGTTTACAGCATTAGGCGGCAGAAAGACACAAACAACAAAATGAGCGAACTTCAGTTTAGCAGCACCTTATATAAGCTTTATCATACTCTTGCAAAGCTCGAGGAAAACGAGCTTAAGGACAATAAGACCTGTAAAGAGCTTACTGTAAACGAGCTTAATCTTATCGAGTGTATCCGCAGTCTCACCAAGAAAAGCAGCGACGGCCCCACAATAAGCGACATAGCTTCCGAGCTTGACATCACCCGACCTTCTACCACCGTAGCAGTAAACAAGCTGTGCAGCAAGGATTTCGCTGTTAAGAACACATCAATGAAGGACGGTCGTTCCGTACTTGTGAAACTCACCGAAAAGGGCGAAAAAGCATACAATACACACCACACTTTCCAGAATACACTGATGAAAACCGCAAAACAGGAAATGAGCGAGGAAGAATTCAACAAAATAAGGGATTCCCTCAATAATCTGACCGGGTTTCTTGATAAAATGGCATCATCAGAAAACAACAAGTAAAATATTGTTTTTACAGGTCTCAGCGACCTGTAAAAAAATCGCGTTTCAATTTAGCAGTTGAAACCGTTTTTAGGTAAAAGCAATAAAACGTTTCTTAAAGGTTGAAACTTTTTATTGATAATATAACAAACTAATTACCAACCGACACAGGAGGACAAAAGACATGGGAATGACATTCAACCGCAAGCTCCCGATCCCTAAGCATATCAAAGAGATGTACCCCCTCTCCGAAGATATTCTGAAGATCAAGGAAGAGCGTGACGAACAGATCAAAGCGATATTCAGAGGTGAGGACAAGCGATTTATCCTTATAATCGGACCTTGCTCCGCCGACCGCGAGGACGCGGTCCTTGACTATGTATCAAGACTAACGAAGGTCCAGGACAAGGTAAAGGACAAGATATTCATAATCCCGCGAATCTACACAGGCAAGCCCCGCACCACGGGTGAAGGCTACAAGGGTATGCTCCACCAGCCCGACCCGAACAAAAGCGAGAATATGCTCGACGGCATTGTCGCAGTCCGCAGACTGCATACCCGCGCTATCGAGGAATCCGGACTTGTGTGCGCCGACGAAATGCTTTACCCCGAGAATTACCGCTACCTGTCGGATATACTTTCCTACAACGCGGTGGGAGCACGCTCTGTCGAAAACCAGGAGCACCGCCTTGTATCAAGCGGCATCGACGGTCCCGTGGGCATGAAAAACCCCACCAGCGGCGACTACTCGGTAATGCTCAACTCCATAACCGCGGCGCAGAACTCGCATATGTTCATCTACCGCGGCTGGGAGGTCGTGTCAAGCGGCAACCCGTACGCCCACGCGATACTGCGCGGCTACACCAACAAGCACGGCAACGCTATCCCGAACTACCACTATGAGGACTTAAAGCTCATCTACACAATGTACAACGCGAAAAAGCTGCAGAACATGAGCGTTATCGTTGACTGCAACCACGCTAACTCGGGCAAGAAGTACGAGGAGCAGATACGCATAGCCAAGGAAGTCCTCTACAGCAAGCGCCATAGCGACGAGCTCAACGGCTTTGTAAAGGGTCTTATGATAGAAAGCTACATCGAGGACGGCGCTCAGAAGATAGAAGAGGGCGTTTACGGCAAGTCTATAACCGACCCGTGCCTTGGTTGGGAGAAGTCCGAAAAGCTCATCTACGAGCTTGCGGACGTACTGTAATCGAAGTGTCGGTGCAGTTTCCCGAGGAAGTAAGGCTCGCCGCCGAGCGTCATGCCGTACAGTTTGACCGAAAGCTGCTGAGCAAAGCGGCAGCTGAGCTGTCGGCGAGTTACAGGGAAGAAAAGGCTGACGGCTCGGTGATAATCGCCAGCGACATACAAGCGGCAGCGTACTCCGTGGTGCGTATGCCCGCCACATTCGCGGCAGTGAGCAGGGCGCTGGAGCTGTCGCTCGCCTGTTACGGCGGCGAACTTCACAGCTGCGCCGACGTCGGTGCAGGCACAGGTGCAGCCGCACTCGCGGCAATGCAGCTCACAGACGAGCCTGAGCTGCTGCACTGCTACGAGCGGGCAGACGCTATGCGAAAGCTCGGCAGCGAACTGGTACCCGCAGCGCAGTGGTACAGCGCGGACATCACGAAAGTGCCGCTGCCCCGCAGCTATGACCTTGTAATTGCAGGCTACGTTTTCAACGAGCTTACCGACGCACAGCGCGAAGCCGCTATACTTTCTCTGTGGAGCAGGACGGACGGAATGCTGCTGATAACCGAGCCCGGCACAATGAAGGGGTATCGGTGCATTCTGCAGGCTCGTGAGCTTCTTATTAAAAACGGCGCGCTGATAGCTGCGCCCTGTCCCGCTGTCACGAGCTGTCCGCTGCCGGAAAATGACTGGTGTCACTTCACCGCGCGGGCTGCCCGCTCAAAGCTCCACAAACAGCTAAAGGACGGCGATGTGCCGTACGAGGACGAGAAGTTCTCGTTCATTGCCGCAGTCCGTTCGGACGCGTCCGTGTGTGAGCGGCGCATACTCCGCCACCCGGAGATATCCGGCGGAATGATAGGGCTTCATGTCTGCACAGCCGAGGGCATCGGGGACATGAAAGTCACCCGCTCGTCCAAGCAGTTCAAAGCAGCCCGCAAAGCTGCCTGCGGCGACAGCTTATGAAAAACACACATAAGACAGGTGATAAAATGAGCAGTTCACACAAGTTATTCTCTGTCATCATACTTATACTGCTGTTCCCCGCGGTGCTGGCGCTCACTTTTTCCGGCACAGGCGGCATTACTCCGCAATTTCTTTACATCAAGACTCTGCTGAGCGCGGGATTTATAGTTACCTGCGCGGTATCGGCTCACAGGAGCGGCGAGTTCGGCAGACTTTCGCTTTTCTGCCTTATCGGGCTTGTTTTCGGAATGCTCGGCGACATATTCATAGACCTCAAGATCCAGCTTGAAGGCATGAGCACACTGTCGGGACTGCTGTTCTTCCTTGTGCAGCATATCGTGTGGTGTACGGGCATGATACTGAGCGCGAAGTCGTCGCCTCACAAAAAGCGGCTGTTCATAACACTTCCCGCGTCGGCAGTGGGATTGTGGATATTCATCATTGTGCTTGTGAAAGTCGTCGGAGCCGAACTCGGGAACATGACCGCGCCGGTGTTCATCTACGGCACGATACTCACATGGGCAATAGCGATACCGTTCACATTACGCGAAAAGAAAGACCTGCGGCTGACGGCGCTTGGTATCGCGGCGATACTGTTCTTCATATCCGACGCTATACTCGTAAAGGGATTGTTTGCCGGATCCTACTCGGTTGTCGGGAGCGCGTTCAACCTGCTCACATACTACTACGCGCAGTACATCATAGCTCTAAGTACGGGGCTGCGTGACAGAAAGGACTGAACATGGCGGTAACACTTGCACGGTACAGCGACATATACAGCAGCGTGCCGGTTCTTGACACGGCGGGATTGTACAGACTTGCGGAGCGCGGCGGAAACGTGACTGCCGTGCCGTCGGAGGATATACGGCTTGCGGACGCCATGCGCATTTTCGCGGACGGGGACATCGAAGCCACTCTTGTGATAAAGGAGTCTCCACTCGCCGTCGGCAGCAATGTCCCCGAAGCTCTGCGGAATATTCTCGGTATCAACGACACACCGCACATGGGAGCTTACGCGGCTCCGCAGAAAAAAAACAGCTTTTTCGGAAATGTGTTCCGAGGGACAGCAAAGTTCATGCCGAAAGGCAGTGAGCGCTTTGAGCCTGCCGCAAACGCCGATGAATTGTGCGAAGACGCGCTCATGCGTATGCCCGCGTCAGCTCTGCCGAAGGAGCTTGAAGCTGCGGTCGGACAGCTTGACGAGAGCTTCACGGAAATGCTCCTGCGCAAGATAGACGAGAGCGGTATGACGGACTCCCAGTGCTACAAGAAAGCCAATATAGACCGCAAGCTGTTCTCCAAGATACGGAGCGACCCGGGCTATCACCCGAGAAAGACCACTGTTATAGCCTTTGCCGTCGCGCTTGAGCTTGACATAGACGAGACCCGGGATATGCTCTCAAAGGCAGGGTTCGCCTTCTCACGGAGCAGCCGGTTCGACATAATCGTCGAGTATTTCATCAGGAACGGCATATACGACGTATTTACTATAAACGAAGCGCTGTTCGCCTACGACCAGTCGCTTATCGGGACGTGAACTTCCCCGCGATTTGTCGCTTTTAAGGCGACCAAAAACCTCCGTAAATGTGGTATCATACAGATACAGGGTAAGCAAAGGGCTTAAACAAACACATTTACGGAGGTATTTATTATGAAAAAGACAAACAACGGTATCACAGAGCTGGTATTCATTCTTGACAAGAGCGGTTCCATGAGCGGACTTGAATCCGACACGATAGGCGGATTCAACTCCATGATAGCAAAGCAGAAAAAGCAGGGCGGCAAGGTTTACGTTTCCACTGTGCTTTTCAGCGATACGAGCACAGTCGTGCATGACCGCGCCGACATAGCCGATATCCCCGCAATGACGGATAACGACTATACTCCACAGGGCTGTACGGCGCTTCTGGACGCAATAGGCGACAGCGTGAAGCATATCCGCAATATCCACAAATACGCCCGTCCCGAGGACGTGCCTGAGCACACGATGTTCGTGATAACCACCGACGGCATGGAGAACGCAAGCCACAGATTCGACTATGACAAGGTAAAGAAGCTCATCGAGAAACGCAAGGAGAAGGACGGCTGGGAGTTCCTGTTCGTGGGAGCGAATATAGACGCGGCGGCAGCGGCACAGAAAGTCGGCATAAGCGCCGAGCGCACCGCGAACTATTGTGCCGACGCCAAAGGCACACGCAAGGTATTCGACGCGCTGTGCGAACCGATAATGAATATGCGCTGCGGCAAGTCGATAAACCGCGAATGGGCAGAGGAGATAGAAGCCGACCTTGCCGAAAGAAAGGCGTGACCGTCTTTCAGAGCCTTACCTGTATATTCTTCCACTGTCCGGTGGCGAAGAAATTATCTACCGAAACGATGATATCCTCGTAATTCGACGATTTTATCATGTACCCCTGCGGTCTGAGCTGCATGACCTTCATCACGGTGTCCCTGTCCGCGTGTTTCGTCAGGAACACTATCGGAATGCCCGCAGTCTTCTTTTTCGCCCGTATCATCTCCATTACCCGAGGACCCGAGGTGACAGGCAGCTCATACCCAAGCAGTATAAGGTCGGGCATATCCTTCTCCGCGAGCGTAGCCGCAAGTATGCCGCGCTGGATAGCCGTAACACGGTATTTCGGTGAAAGCGCTTTCTTAACATTCTGCAGGAAATCATTATCGTCGTTGCATATCAGTATATGCTTCTTCTCGGGCTGCTTAATGCCGCTGTCGCTCGCCATTTCGCCGAGAGCGATAGCCTTTACGCCGGCGATAAGCTCTTTCACATCGAACGGACGCGTAAACTCCGCCGAGATAAGCGAGACATTTATTTCCTTTTCTATCGCGGTAAGCTCGTTCGGGTATCCCACAGCGAACAGGTGCATGAAATTCTCCTCACAGGTATCGCTGACTGTTTTCAGAAAGTCCGTATCCTTTATCATATCCTCGTTCGCGTACAGGAGTATCATATCTATATATTCGGAGTAGCCTTCTATCATTTCGGAGAACGGCTCACACCGGAACGACTCTATCCCCGCTTCGTCAAAGCCCTTTTTAAGCGTATCCATCATAAATGCGGCACCCGAACTCACGATAAGTATTTTAGGCATGGTATCTCCCCCTTTTCGCCCGTCATTCCGGGCGTGTATATCCTGTTATATTATACCACCTGTATCGTCCTGTGTCAACCGAAAACGAAGATAAGTCCCAATAACGCACAAAAAAAGCCGGCACATAAACCGGCTTTTTTGTGTTCGCGTCTGCGAGGAACAGCCCCACCGCTTGTACAGACTCCGATACGGAGTTCCCGCGGCTAACTCGCTTTCTTGTCCTCCTCGCCGAGATAGATGTCGTCGAAACAGGAATCGTAAACGACCCTGTCGCGCTCGGTCTCAAGGATATCCTCAGTCACCGTACAGCCGAGATACGTGTCCTCCCAGCTCAGAATACCGTCATTATCAAAATCAAAGCCAAATCCGGCGCACATAATAAGCTCCTCCCTTCGTGCCTCCCTGCACCTTTTTTTAGTTGTCCCGATCAGAAGTCTTTCCCCTTCTATGACTGTATTATAGCACATTACTTGTTCACCTCGTGCACAAGTCGCCGCGAGTCCGATACACGCAAAAAGCATTAAAAAGCGCCTGTCCCCGCATTTTACAGGGACAGGCGCATCTTTACGCCGTTATCAGCCGAGCATATTGAAATAAGAACCGCTTATATTCGACACCTGTGTGATATTGCCGCCGTCGTTATACGCGCCCGCCTTCTGGTACAGGTCGGTCTGCGCATACGCGGAGAGCTGTTTCGCCTGTCCGTCGATGAACTCCGCAAAGGAATCCTCCTTGCCGAACGCGCGCTCGATGTCCTTGTCATTCGCCTGTTCGAGTTTCTCGCGGTCAAGGCTAAGCCTGCCGTCCTCGTCCTTCGTGATACCCACCTTTTCAAGCCGTGAGCTGTACGCGTCAAGCATATCACTGATGAACTCCGCCTTGCTGTTCACCGTGCTGTTTTTGGAGCTGTTCACAGTGTCCGCAAAGGTGTTGTATCTGCTCACAAGCTTTTCAGCCGCACCGTCAAGGCGCTCCATGTCACGCTCGCCTGATATTTCATCTCGCTCCGCCGCCGCCCTCACTTCGAGCGCAGCCTCGGAGACCTGCTTGGACTGCTCGTTGAGCGCATTGTTCTCCTTGGACATCTTATCGCCCGCGTGGTCAAGGTTCATTTCAAGGAAACTCCTGCGGTCGCCGGGCTTTTCGGTGTTCTTCGCTTCTTCGGACTTTTTGATGTCCTGTGCAGCGTCTTTCTTTATAAGCCGCTCGGTAAGATCGGGCTGACGAGCCTTTACCGCGTCTCCCGATCTGATATTGTCGAGTATCGAGCCTATCTCGTCATTCGGCTTTATGCGAAGATCATCGAATATCTTGCTTACCTGATCCACGGAATTGACCTGCAAATTTCCGAACAGCTTTCCGACAGCCGTAATTGGCGTATTTTCGAGCTCCTTTAACGTTTTCTGCGCAGCCTCGTCCGATTTCTCTCTCAGTGTGTCAAGATATGACTTGAAAATGCTCTGATTTAAGTTGAGGTCATCGTCCTTCGACTGCGGGATATTGTTCAGCGTGAGCTCGGTGCGCTGCTGCGCCGACATATTTTTCAGCGCGTTGTAATTGATATTAATGCTCATAAATGATCCCTCCCTCGGAAAATATTGATAACCTGTGTGTCCGCTGCGGCTCACACGAGGATACTTATCCATATATCATATCGTCAGATATGCCAAAAACTTTAGCTCTTTGACAAAATTTCCCGAAAAAATTTTTCCTGTCCCGCAAAAAGCCAAAAAACGAGCGGCTTTTCGCCCACGCTCCGACATATCTCGCGGCAGGAATGCGCTATAATATCAGCATGGTACGAAAGGAGCGCGGCATGACTGTCTATATTGACGTGCTTATCGTCATGAACATCTACATATCGTATTTCACTCTCAGGGCATCGGCAAGGCTGCTCCACACGGCGATACCGTTCGGGCGGCTCGCTGGGGCGTCGGTACTCGGCGGGTTCACATCGCTTGCGGCGCTGATAGAGACGGGACTGCCCGCGGCGCTTGCCCTGCGTGTACTGCTTACGGCTTTGATGACGCTGACAGCATTCGGTTTCGGCAGCGCGAAGCTGCTTGCGCTGCGGTCGTTCGTATGCTTTGCCGTGACCATGCTGATATGCGGCGCGGCGGTGCTGATACACGAGCTCACGGGCAGCAGCATCATCTTCCCTGCCAATGGTTATGTCTATGTGAGCGTATCGGCACTGGTGCTCGTCATATCGTCGGCGGTGATATACGGAGCGCTGCTGCTGCTGCGCAGGATATTCGACAGTCCGCTCACCGACGAGCCGCTGACACTGCGTATCACCAACCTCGGCAATACGGCGGAGCTTACAGCCATAGCTGATACCGGCAGCCACCTGCGCGACTTCCTCACGGGGCTTCCCGTAATAGTCTGCAAGCGCTCGGCGATCACCTCGGTAACTCCGCCCAACGTGGCAGCGTATCTGAACGGGGACGACAGTGATGTATCGGGGATACGGCTGATACCCGCGGCAACAGTGACAGGCAGCGCTCTCGTTGCGGCGTTCCGCCCTTCGGAGATACGCACGGACCGCGGAAATGTCAGACTGGAAGCGCTTATAGCCGCCTCCGACAGCATACCGGAAAACGAAAGCTTTGACGCGGTGATACCCGCAAAGCTGCTGAAATAAAGGAGAGATAACAATGAACACAAACATCGGCATCAACGAGATAATACGGCGCATCGCCGCACGGCGCCGCATCTGCGGAGTGTATTACATCAACGGCTCGGACAATCTTCCCGCTCCGCTTACGAGGGAGGAGGAAGAAGCGGCGTTCGAGGGGCTGCGGCATGATTCACAGGAAGCGCGCGATACGCTCATAACCCACAACCTGCGGCTGGTAGTATATATCGCGAAGAAATTCGAGTCAACGGGGATAGGCATAGAAGACCTCATCTCCATAGGCACTATCGGGCTTATCAAGGCTGTCAACACATTCAGCCCCGACAAGAACATAAAGCTCGCTACATACGCGTCGCGGTGCATCGAGAACGAGATACTGATGTTTCTCCGCAAGGCTAATCAATACCGCTCGGAAATATCTATCGAGGAGCCTCTGAACATCGACTGGGACGGTAACGAGCTGCTGCTGTCGGACGTTCTCGGCACCGATGACGATGTGGTGAACGAGAACATCGAGAGCGAGGCAGAGCGCAAACTGCTGCTGGATTCGGTGGCGCGGCTGCCGGAGCGTGAGCGGTTCATAATGGAGAAACGGTTCGGGCTTGTGGACGGCAAGGAGATGACGCAAAAGGAGGTCGCTGACCTTATCGGCATTTCACAGAGCTATATTTCCCGCCTTGAAAAGCGCATAATCAAACGGCTGCGCAAGGAGCTTGAAAAAGCGATATGAGATATGCTCCGCAAGGTTGTGCTTGACTAACCCGTACAGGCTGTGATATACTGTAAAGGTACAGGGGAGTAGCAGGCTCACCGTTCCCGCAGCGAGTGAGCAGCATGACCGACATACCGGCATTTTCGCCCGGCTTGCTTTAATTTGTAAGACCTGTGCACGGTTTTGCTGTGCACAGTCAAAGGACGTCACAGCTTACGGCTGTGACTTTTTTATTCGGAGGAAAGACAAATGGACATCGTCTTTATTCTCAACTCCATGCTCCTCGGCGTAGGGCTCGCCATGGACGCGTTCTCGGTATCTCTCGCCAACGGACTTGGCGAGCCGGACATGAGCCGCGGCAAGCAGTGCGGCATAGCCGGCACCTTCGCGCTGTTCCAGGGCATCATGCCGATGACGGGCTGGGTGTTCGTACATACCGCCGTCGCGCATTTCAAAGCATTCGAGCCGTTCATACCGTGGATATCTCTTGTGCTGCTGCTGTTTATCGGCGGGAAGATGATACTTGACGGGATACTGAAAAAGACAGAGGGCGGTAAGACCGCGGGACTTACCTTCGGAGCGCTCATGGTGCAGGGGATAGCGACCTCCATCGACGCGCTTTCCGTTGGCTTCACCATCGCGGAATACGAGTTTCCGGGAGCGCTCCTGTCCTCGCTGATCATAGCCGCAGTGACCTTCATTATCTGCATGGGCGGTCTCGTCATCGGCAGAAAATTCGGCACCAAACTCTCCGACAAGGCACAGATCTTCGGCGGCATCATACTTATCATCATAGGAGCCGAGATATTCATAAAAGGCGTATTTTTCGGCTGATGCTCCCGCTCTGTAACACATTTCCGCCTGCGGAATAGAATGTTATAGAGCAGATGAAAGGGGTAAGCGGCATGAGATACAGGAGGCACAGACCGAACTGTGTGCTTTGCGCGGTATCGGTGATACTTATAACGGCAGGCGCGGTTTGGCTCTGCTGTCTGTCATACAGGTTCCTGCTGATATTTCTTGCCGCGGCGCTTATCGGAGCCGGACTTCTGCTGAAAAATAACTGCAAATGAGGTGTTAGTGTGAAAGTTCTTGTGATGAGAAGCCCGAAGCCGCTTGCGTGGCTGTTCAGACTTGTGTTCGGAGTAAAAAAACAAGCGTAGGATACATAGCAAAAGCACCGCGGAGACACGAGCTCTGCGGTGCTTGCTTTTTTATATGGTTTCAGCTTCGCGGGAACATCACACTCACGCGGGTGCCTTTGCCCGGCTCACTTTCGAGCTTCACCTCCGCGTTGTGCATTCTTGCGGCGTGCTTGACTATCGCAAGCCCGAGCCCCGTACCGCCCACCTGCTTTGAGCGGCTCTTGTCAACGCGGTAGAAACGTTCAAACACTCTGTCGGTATGCTCGGGAGGTATCCCGATACCGGTATCCTCCAACACGAGCTCCGCGCCGTCCTCAGAGTTCCGCACCGTCACCGTGACGCTGCCGCCCTTGCGGTTGTACTTCACCGCATTCTCACAGAGATTGTGAACTATCGCCCCTATAAGCGCCGGGAACGCATGGATAACAGCGCTTTCACCGCGCACATCGATATGCACCTGCGCTTCCTCCGCCGTGGGAGCTGCCGCTCTCACCTCGGCGCGCACTATGTTGATAAGGTCAACGTCCGCCTGCTGCATATCCGCTTCGCCGTTGTCAAGGCGCGAAAGTTTGATAATATCGTCAATGAGCGCCGTCATGCGCTTAGCCTCAAAGTATATGCGGCTGCCAAAGGCCGGGATATCCTCCTGCTTCACCATACCGTTCATTATCAGCTCCGCGTAGCCGGAGACCGACTGCAGCGGCGTTTTCAGCTCGTGGGAAACGTTTGTGGTGAACTCCCGCCTGAGCTCCTCCGACCGCTCATGCTCCGTGATGTCGAATATGAACAGCACCGCGCCTGTGACAACGCCGTCGGAAATGACGGGACTCACATTCGCCTGATAGTCGGTATCGCCCATTCTGAGCACAGTCTCGGCGCTTTTGCCGCTGTAAGCCGTGTCAAGCAGCATACCGAGGTTTCCTATGCCTGATATCCTCGTGTCCGCGATATCGGACTTTTTTATCCCGAAAATGGAGCAGGCGGCATTGTTTATGCTTATCACCGCGTTATCGGTGTTCAGCAGTACAAGTCCCTCCCGCATACCGCCGGTGGTCGTCTCGAACTCTATCTGCTTGTTGCGAAGGCGCAGCTCCTTCTGTCTGAGCTCGGTCTGCTGGGCATCTATCCTCTCAAGAAGCGGCATAAGTTCCTCATAGCCCTTTGTGTTTACAGGCGCGTCAAGATCAATGCTCCCGAGCGGTTTCACTATCCTGGCGGCAAACACCTTCGCCACGACGAACGCGATAAGAGCGGATATGAAAGCGATGACCACAACACGCTGTATAAAGCCCATCATCGGAGAAAAGAACGTGAACTGAAGCTCCGATACAATAATGACACTGCCGTCCGTCAGCCTGCGCGCGGAGTAGATGTTTTTCTCCGTAAGTGTCGGGCGTATGCTCATGCCCTCGCTCTGACCGAGCCGCAGGGCTTCCATGAAAGCCTCGCGCTCGCCCCTTGCCATTTCGTCATCGGAGGTATCGCAGATAACGTTCCCCTCCGAGTCTATCCACGCGACATCATAGTCGCTGTGTTCAAGGCTGTCGATGAACGAAGTGCCGTAGTGCTCAACGCCGTAGGCGATTATCGAGGTCTGGGATTCAAGGCTGTCATAATGCACACCCGAGAAATAGCGGTACAGCTCCCCGACCAGCACTATCAGCGCGGCGGTGAGTATCACCGACACCGTAAGGAATATGACCCGAAAAACACGTCCCGTAAGTGTGGGCGCTTTCAATTCTTGCTCTCCATGCGATAGCCGACGCCCCTGACCGTGTGTATGAGCGAGCCGTAGCCGCCGAGTTTCATGCGAAGCGTTCCGATATGTACATCAACGGTGCGGGTCTCACCCGCAAGGTCGCTGCCCCATACATTCTCAAACAGCTTATCCCTCGTCATGACTGTGCCGAGGTTCTCCATGAAACACTTCAGCAGCTCGTATTCCTTTAAAGTGAGCCTGAGCTCCCTGCCGTCCGCGGAAACAGTATGGCTCGATGTGTCGAGCACCAGTCCCGACGTGCGCAGCACGTTCGACGGAACAGCCGTCTGTCTGCCGCACCGACGCATGACTGCCTTGATATGCGAGACCATTTCCATCATTCCGAAGGGCTTTACAAGATAGTCGTCCGCACCCGAGTCAAGACCCGTGACCTTGTCATATTCGGTGCCCTTGGCGCTTGCGATTATCACGGGAAGCTCCGAAGTACGCTCGTCATGACGCAGCTTTTTCAGTATAGATATCCCGTCCTCGGCAGGGAGCATGAGGTCAAGCAGTACAAGGTCCGGGGTCTCACCGCTGCAGCACTCAAAGAACTCCTGCCCTGAACCGAACCCTTTCGCAGTATAACCCGCGGCATTCAGCGTATAGACGATAAGCTCGCGTATCGCAGAATCGTCTTCCACACAGTATATCATTCTTTCCTCCGTTTCACGGCAAAGCATACCCTCTGCCGTAAACTCTAGTTTAAATATTCTATATATTATAATATCACATTTCCACGTAATTGTACAGTCTCGCCGCAGTATTTTTTCGCCGAAGAAATGTAAAATTCGCGTAAAAGCGACATCTGATTTCTTAATTTTCAATTTATTTTATGAATTTGCAATAAAAATTATATAATTCTCTTGACAAATTATTGATCCTGTGTTAAAATGATGATGTAAAGAAAGAAGGTGTACCGATGAGCAAGAGTGTTTACAGCCTTGTGTTGTCTGACGAGGTGATAGCGGCAGTGGACAGAGCCGCCCACCGTGCAGGTATGAGCCGCTCGGCATATATAAACAGCGTTCTCGCGGACGCGGTTTCCTACGTGACCCCCGAAAAGCGCGTGAACGATATCTTCGGCGCGATAGAGCAGCTGATGAACGGAGATATTTTCCGCATAATGCCGCGTCCGTCGGAGACTGCACTCGCTCTGCGTTCGGCACTGCACTACAAGTACAATCCCGTCATGCGCTACTCGATAGAGTTCAGCAAGAACGACACCAAGCTAAACGCTAAGGTATGCGCGTACCTGCGCACACAGTCGGCAGCTCTGACCGCCTGCTATTCCGAGTTTCTCTCGCTGTGGATAATGCTGGACAGCGGATGCTGCGGAAGCGGCTATAAGGGCAGCATTGACGGCGGGAAATTCACACGGCTCTTCGACATAACAGTCCGCGGAGAAACGTCGGATAACGATATCGCAGAAGCTCTGTCAAACTATGTTTCGGTGTTCGACGAGCTGATAAAGCTGTGGTTCTCTTATGCCGACGACCCTGCCGCAGCAGAGGCAGCAGTAGAAAAACGTTACTCGGAGCTCACAGCTCCGACAAACAATACAATTTAAGGGAGGTATAGTTATGAATACAAACAAGCTCACACAGAAATCAACGGAAGTGATACAGCAGGCGCAAAGCATAGCCGTATCATACTCAAATCAGCAGATAGACCAGCTCCATATCCTGCTCGCGCTGCTGAGCGACGAGAACGGGCTTATCCCGGGGCTCGTGACAAAAATGGGCATTGACGAGGCAGAGGTACGAGCACGGACGGAGGACTTCGTTTCACAGCTGCCGCGTGTCACAGGCACAGGACGGCGCGCCGACGAGGTGTATATCACCCAGGACACCGACCGTGCGCTCAATGAAGCAGAGGAAGCCGCAAAGCGCATGGGTGACGAGTATATCTCGGTAGAGCACCTGTTCCTCGGACTTCTTCGGAAAGCCAAAGACAAGACCAAGGAGATATTCTCGGAGTTCGGCATAACGGAGACAAAATTCCTCGAAGCTCTCAAGGACGTGCGCGGCAATACCCGCGTCACCACCGATGACCCCGAGAGCACCTACGACGCGCTCAAAAAGTACGGACAGGACCTCGTGGAGCTCGCGCGGCAGAACAAGCTCGACCCGGTAATTGGGCGTGACACCGAGATACGCAACGTTATCCGCATACTCTCGCGAAAGAGCAAGAACAATCCCGTGCTCATAGGCGAACCCGGCGTCGGCAAGACCGCCATAGCCGAAGGGCTTGCCATACGTATAGTCCGCGGAGATGTGCCGTCGGGTCTCAAAGACCGAAGCATATTCTCGCTTGATATGGGTGCGCTTGTGGCAGGCGCGAAATACCGCGGCGAGTTTGAGGAGCGCCTTAAAGCCGTGCTTCAGGAGATAAAGAAGAGCGACGGCAGGATAATCCTGTTCATAGACGAGCTTCACCTTATCGTCGGTGCGGGCAAGACCGACGGCGCAATGGACGCGGGCAACATATTAAAGCCCATGCTGGCGCGCGGCGAGCTGCACTGCATCGGTGCCACGACTCTCAACGAGTACCGTCAGTACATCGAAAAGGACGCGGCTCTGGAGCGGCGTTTCCAGCCCGTGCTTGTGAGCGAGCCCACCGTTGAGGATACCATATCCATACTCCGCGGACTTAAAGAGCGTTATGAAGTGTTCCACGGCGTGAAGATACACGACAACGCGCTTATCGCGGCTGCAACGCTGTCCAACCGCTACATCTCCGACAGGTTCCTGCCTGACAAGGCTATCGACCTTGTAGATGAAGCCTGCGCGCTGATAAAGACGGAAATGGAATCGATGCCCACGGAGCTCGACGAGCTTTCCCGCAGGATAATGCAGCACGAAATAGAGGAAGCGGCGCTGAAAAAGGAAAATGACCGTCTCTCGGCGGAGCACCTTTCGGAGATACAGAAGGAGCTTTCCGAGATGCGCGACAAGTTCAAGGAAATGAAGGCAAAGTGGGAGAACGAAAAGAGCTCTATCACCAACGTACAGGACATACGCAAGGAAATAGAGCAGGTCACGGCGGAAATAGAGAAGGCACAGCGCACCTACGACCTCAACAAGGCGGCGGAGCTCCAGTACGGCAGGCTCCCCGAGCTTCGCAGAAAGCTGGAGGAAGCCGAGAAGAACGCCGAGAACGGCAAGTCAGCCACCCTGCTGCGTGACGCAGTGACGGAGGAGGAGATAGCCCGTATAATCTGCCGCTGGACAGGCATACCCGTGTCGAAGCTCATGGAGGGCGAGCGTGAAAAGCTGCTCAACATGGAGGGCATACTTCATAAGCGCGTCATAGGTCAGGACGAAGCCGTAGAAAAAGTGAGCGAAGCGATAATCCGCTCCCGTGCGGGCATCCAGGATCCGAACCGTCCCCTAGGCTCGTTCCTGTTCTTAGGACCTACGGGCGTGGGCAAGACCGAGCTTGCGAAAGCGCTGTCGGAAGCGCTGTTCGACGACGAGAACGGCATCGTGCGTATAGATATGAGCGAATATATGGAGAAATTCAGCGTTTCCCGTCTTATCGGAGCGCCTCCCGGATACGTGGGCTATGACGAGGGCGGTCAGCTCACCGAAGCGGTACGCCGCAAGCCTTACGCCGTGGTGCTGTTCGACGAGATAGAAAAAGCGCACCCCGATGTATTCAACATTCTCCTGCAGGTTCTCGACGACGGGCGCATAACCGACAGCCAGGGACGCACGGTAGATTTCAAGAACACGATAATCATTCTCACGTCCAACTTAGGCTCGCCCTATATCCTCGACGGCATAAATGAAAACGGCGAGATATCCCCCGAAGCAAGAGAACAGGTGGATCAGCTGCTCAAACAGTCATTCAGACCCGAATTTCTGAACCGTCTTGACGAGATAGTTTACTACAAGCCCCTCACAAAGACCGAGATAGGAAGCATAGTTGACCTTATGACGGCGGCGCTCGCCAAGCGTCTCGAAGACAAGCAGCTCACGCTTGAGCTGACCCCTGCCGCAAAGCAGTTCATCATCGACAACGGCTATGACCCGGTTTACGGAGCCCGCCCGCTGAAACGTTTCATTCAGCACAAGCTCGAAACTCTTATAGCCCGCGCGATAATCTCCGACAGCTTAGCGCCCGGTTCAAAGGTAACGGTTGACGCCGACAGCGACAAGCTTTTCATAGCGCAGTAAAAAAAGCGCGGAAGTATCCACGATACTTCCGCGTTTTTGTTTTATCCCGCGATAACGCGCCACGCCTCCGTGAGCCTGTCGAGCTGCCACGCGGCGTTTGCCGGGCTGGTTGACGGCAGCTTCACCGCTTCGACTCCGGTAAGCGGAAGCTGATACCTGCGGTAAATGCGGTCGGCAGTGCCGCCGTTGGTGAATACCGCTCGGACAGCCGTCTTTTTCAGCAGCGCCGCTATATCCGTGGGTATCACATTGCGTATGGACGCGTCCGATGAACCCATGATGTCGCACTCCGATACCACGTCCCATATCGCGGCGCCGTTTCTCAGCAGCATTGCGCGCTTTTCCTCCACGGTCAGCGGTACGCTCTCTCCGAATACCGCCGCGGTAACGCGCCAGAAACGGTTCTGCGGGTGACCGTAGTAAAAACCGTTTTCCCGCGACTTCACCGACGGCAGACTGCCGAGGATAAGCACGCGGCTGTTTTCATCAAATACAGGCTCAAAGCTGTGAACTATATGCAAAGTCTCCATAACTCCTCCGAAACTCTTATGTATCATTGATTTTAGCATTGTTACGCGGATTTGTCAACAAGTGCACATTATTTTCGTTTACTGAAATTTCCTCAAATAAATGAGGCGGGAACGGACAAAAACTATTGATGAAAACAATGAAAGGAAGGACAGACATGAAACTAACGGAAAAAGAATACGGTGCCCTCGCGAAGAGGCGCTCACCGAACACGAAGATGTACAGGACTGTTCCAGGAGCGTTTTTCGTGGGCGGTATAATATGCTGCATAGGACAGTTTCTTATAAATATGTACACCTCGGCAGGACTGGACAAACAAGCCGCGGGAACGCTCACCTCGGTGACGCTCGTAGCGCTCAGCGCTCTGCTTACGGGGTTCGGGCTGTACGACAAGATAGCCAAGCACGCGGGTGCGGGAACTCTCGTGCCGATAACAGGATTTGCAAACGCGGTGGTCTCCCCCGCTCTCGAATTCAAGACCGAGGGATATGTGCTCGGCGTGGGAGCAAAGATATTCCTTATCGCGGGGCCTGTGATAGTTTACGGGCTCGCGGCTTCGGCGCTGTACGGGATAATACTGTTCATTGCCCGTGCGGTTTAGCGGAAAGGAGACGAAATGAGCAGTTATCTGAAAAACGGCACAGTAGTGACCGACACCGTGCCGTCAATAGTTTCCTACGGCACGGCGGTGGGCAGAATGGAGGGAGAAGGTCCCCTCGGGAGCTGCTTCGACTATGTGAGCGAGGACTCGGGATTCGGTGAGAACACATGGGAGAAGGCAGAGAGCCGCTTGCAGCAGCACGCCTTTGAGCAGGCTCTCCTGCGGGGCAGCATCGCGGAAAGCGATATAAGTTTCGTTTTCGCGGGCGACCTGCTCAATCAGTGTACAGGCTCGGCGTACAGCATGAGAAACAACGGTCTGCGGTTCGTGGGGCTGTACGGCGCGTGCTCCACCATGGCGGAAAGCCTTGCAATGGCGGGGCTTTTCATCGACAACGGCATCGGAGCATACTGCGCGGCTCTCACATCATCACACTTCTGCTCCGCCGAAAGGCAGTTCCGCTTTCCCGAGACCTACGGCGGTCAGCGCCCTCCCACAGCCCAGTGGACTGCCACGGCAAGCGGCTGCGCTATCGTGGGCGACCATGCAGACCCGCCCTATATCCGCGCGGTAACGATAGGCACAATAATAGACATGGGAATAAAGGACGCCAACAACATGGGCGCGGCAATGGCTCCAGCAGCGTATGACACCCTGCGCTCACACTTCACGAACACAGGCACCTGCCCCGAGGACTACGATATGATACTCACGGGCGACCTGGGGCTTGTGGGCAGCGAGATACTGAGGGACTTATTCCTCCAGGACGGCGTTACCCTTGGCGAGAGATACAACGACTGCGGACTGATGATATTCGACCGCGAGAAACAGGATGTGCACGCGGGCGGCTCGGGCTGCGGGTGCAGCGCATCGGTGCTGTGCGGGCATATTCTCGGGCGGGTGCAAAAGGGCGAGCTTAAAAACGTGCTGTTTGCGGCAACGGGCGCACTGATGTCGCCAACGCTGGTGCAGCAGGGCGAAAGCATACCCGGTATATCCCATGCCGTGCATATAAGCTCGGAAAGTATATAGCGTCAAAACCGCACAGCTTGCGCGTTTTTGACTTAACAAAGGAGAAATTATGGATTATTTATGGGCATTTCTCGCGGGCGGTGCGCTGTGCGCCGTCGGTCAGCTTCTTATTGACCTTACCTCCATGACCCCCGCCCGCATACTCGTCACATACGTGGTGGCGGGAGTATTCCTCGGCGCAGTGGGAGTTTATGAACCATTCGCAGAATTTGCGGGAGCGGGTGCCACAGTGCCGCTCACGGGGTTCGGGTATCTTCTCGCCAAGGGCGTGCGTGACGCTGTCACGTCCGACGGGCTTATCGGCGCGCTGACGGGCGGGCTTGAAGCCTGTGCCGGAGGCATTACCGCCGCCGTGATATTCGGGCTTCTGGTGGCTCTGCTGTTCACACGCGGCGACAAAACCGCAAAAATTGCCGTACAGCCTTGACTTTTTACCGCGTTGTATGCTATAATAAACCGAACTAAACCAGGTGGACGCGCGGCAACCGCCGTGAGGAAAGTCCGGGCATCACAGAGCAGGATAGCTGTTAACGGCAGCCGAGGGTGACCTCAGGGCAAGTGCAACAGAGATATACCGCAGGCGCAGACCATATCCGCGACTGTAAGGGTGGAAAGGCGAGGTAAGAGCTCACCGGATACGCGGAGACGCGTATGCCATGTAAACCCTATCCGATGCAACGCCGATTGGTTCGGAGAGCAACGTGCCTGCTCGGCGCGCTCCGTTATAGGCGGCTACATTGCGAAAGCAAGACAAGCTTACCGGCGACGGTAAGCTCAGATAGATGTTCACCCAACGACAAAACCCGGCTTACAGATTTAGTTCAGGAAGACATCTTCGGTATGCAGGGGCCAGAGGAAGACGCACAAGACCGCGCGGGAGGAAACTCCTGCGCGGTCGATTTTTACGCTAATGCGCATGGCGGACGCTCGGGCTGCCGCCGGTTTTGTTGATTTTTGACATTGACAAAATACGGGCGGAATGGTATAATTGATATGAAATCAATAAACAGAAAGTGTGCGGCGTGTGGACTTCGTCCAACGCATAAGTCCGGCTTATGCGTTACGTCTGCACACTTTATTTTTTTGGAGGGAAATATGGAAAACACAAAAATGTCGGCAATGCCGGTGAGAAAGCTCATGCTCTCAACGGGCATACCGATGATAGTCTCAATGGTGCTGCAGGCTGTCTATAACATCGTTGACAGCGCATTCGTATCGAATATGGCAGTCGGCGGCGAGCAGGCGCTCAACGCGCTGACGCTTGCGTTCCCCATGCAGATACTCATGGTGGCGGTCGGTATCGGCACAGGGGTGGGAGCAAACGTTCTCACGGCGAAAAACCTCGGTGCGGGAGACACGGAAAAGGCAAGCCGCGCCGCGGGAAACGCGGAATTCATGGCTGCGGTGATATACGCGGCGTTCCTGCTGTTCGGGCTGTTCGGCACAGAGCTGTACATCGGCTCGCAGACGAGTGACCCCGAGACCGCACGAATGGGCGCGGACTATCTGCGGATATGCAGCGTCCTGTCATTCGGTATGTCATTCTTCGCGATATACGAAAAGCTGCTTCAGGCAACGGGTCACTCGGTTTACTCCACGATAGCGCAGACAGCGGGCGCGGTGACGAACATCATACTTGACCCCGTGCTCATCTACGGGCTTTTCGGTCTCCCGGAAATGGGAGTAAAAGGCGCGGCATACGCCACTGTCATCGGACAGATAGTGTCCTTCGTGCTGGCGCTCATATTCCACCTCAGAGTCAACACCGCGATAAAGAACAAGCCCGGATACTTAAAGCCCGACCTGCGGGTGATAAAGCAGATATACTCGGTGGGTCTGCCCGCGATAATCTCTCAGGCACTCATCTCCGTGATGACCTACGGCATGAATCTCATACTCGGCGGCATTTCCGCGGAGGCGGTGACGGCATACGGACTATTCTACAAGGTTATGCAGTTCCTGCTTTTCGCGGCATTCGGAATGCGTGACGCGATAATGCCGATAACCGCGTACAGCTACGGAATGGGGGATGCCGACCGCATACGGGACTCCGTGAAATACGGTCAGCTATATACATTCATCATCATGCTCGCGGGTACGATAGTCCTTGAGGTATTCGCGGAGCCGTTCTCGGCGCTGTTCGGGCTGTCGGGAACTACAAGCGAGCTGTGCGTGAGCGCAATGCATATAATATCGCTAAGTTTTGTTTTTGCCGGCGCGAACATAGCATTCCAGGGCGTTTTCCAGGCTCTCGGCGCAGGAGTAAGCTCGCTGATAATCTCCCTTGGCAGACAGCTTGTGTTCGTGTTCCCATTCGCGCTGCTTTTCGCGGGAATGACGGGCGGCAATGCCGAAAACGCATGGCTCGTATGGCTCACGTTCCCGATAGCCGAGGTGCTCACCGCAGCAGCCGCGCTCCTGCTGCACCTGCGGCTTATGCGCACTAAGGTGACGGACAGGCTCGCCGTGAACGGCGGCAGAGCATTCGCAGGAAAATAAAAGCACACAAAAAGCCGGAGAGTATTGTTCTCTCCGGCTTTTCCTCTGCCCTGCCGTTCAGCACGCCGCGCGGCAGCATATTTTCGTTTTCGATACATCTACCATGTCTTCTTCAAGAATAAGCTCGCCTATGCTGTCGGCGCATATCGTACCGCCCGAAGGATTTTTTATGCTGTCTATGCCGCCGATGATAGATGCCTCCACCGTGGAATACTCGAAAGCGAGGGTGGTATTGATGAACTTACAGCCGCGGATAACGAGGTCGTCCACATAGCAGAGTCCCTGCAGGCTCTCGATAGTGCAGTTTATGAATGTGAGATGCTTTGAGTTCCAGCCGATATATTCCCCGCTTATATAGCTGTTCTCCACCGTTACATTCTCGCTGTTCCAGAACGCGTCCTTCGTTATGAGCCGCGAATTGCGTATAGTCACGTTCTTAACGCCGTCGAAGTGATAATGCCCGGTGAGCCTGAGGTCGTCTATCTCCATGTCCGAGCAGTTCATGCCGAAGTAATCGCCGTTGGCAGTTACATTCCCGAGCTTTACGCTATGGCAGTCCCACAGTGTTTCCGGAGCGTCGGGAAAGCTCACGTTCTCCAGCACCACGTCCCTACACCTGCGCAGACACTTAGGAGCCGCCACGATACAGTCACGCATGGTAAGGTCATCTGTGTACCACATACCCGCTCTTGCGCCCTCAAATACCGTACAGCCGTACATTTCCACGTTTTTGCTGTACCACACGGGATAGCGCCACTTGAACGCGGTGTCATACGTTTCTATATTCCGGCTGTGTTTGAGCGGGGATTCTCCGTCCTCGAACACAGCGTCGCATATCTTCATGTCATGCGCCTGAAACAGCGCACGCTCTCCCGTATATATGCCGCCCTGTAATGTCCTCATGTCACATCGCTCCTTTGCTTTTCCATGCTGTAAATAAGATAGTCAAGATTGCTTATCCTGCGTTCATCGGCGTGTACCCGTTCGAGCAGCTCGCGGCGATGTTTTGCAAGCAGCTTTTCGCATTTTCTGCCGTCACCGGCGCACTTTTCAAACTCCGATATGAACTCGTCGTCGCAGCCCGCGGCTATAAGGTTTGCTCTTATCTCCTCGTCCATTTTTTATCTCTCACCTTCCGGCTGCCGTTATCGTGAGCGTCACATTGCCGTTTCCGAGCAGCTCCGCAAGCTCGCTCTCCGTCATACCCGTTATCTTTCCGAGCCGTGTGTAGCTCCAGGAGTTTGAACCGTAGAAAACCACAATGCTGTTCCCCGAGTACAGCACGATATCACCCGGCGAAGTGGTTGTCTGCTTATCGTTTCTCTTTATGCTTTGTCCCAGTGAGCCGACCTGCTCGAAGCCGCCGTACATCGACATATCCACTGTTATGCCGTCATTTCCCGCAAGCTCCGCGAGTGCCTTGACAGACTCGTTGTCTTCCCATTCGACTGTTATCTTTTCCCCGTTTACAGCTATCTCCGGCATTGTTCCCGTGTCCTCCCTTTCCGTTGTCTGCGCAGCAGCCGCCTCTGTGACTATATCGTTCACCAGCGATGCTATCTCCGCCGTATCCGCGGGGGAGGTCTTTCCCGTCTGACCCGCACATGACGCGGCTGACAGTATCATCATCGTGAGAGTTATCATTTTTGCAGCAAGTGTCATTCTGAGTTCCTACCCTTCTTCTGTTGTGTTCATTATATCACATATACATCATAATTACAAATACTTATTCCGCATAGAGCATTATGCCTTCCGGGCATATAAAAGCAAAAGCAAGACCGAGGTCTTGCTTTTTTGTCATTCGGCGCTCATCACTTGCCTGTTTCTTTCATTAGTCCCGCACCGGCGTTCCATGCTTGTCCGACCTTCTCGCCCACAGCGAAATAACCGTTGCGGTACTGGTCGAATATCAGCGCGTTCACCTTTTCGGGAAGTATCTTGTCCTTGTCGCCCACCACGCTCTCCTCGGCGCTGACGTTGACTATTTTACCCACGACAGCATGGATATTCGGGGTATCTATCTCCTCGGCAAACTCACATTCGAGAGCAACAGGGAACTCCGTTATCACAGGCGCGTTGACAAACTCGCTCTTTACCGCGTGACAGCCGGAGCGCTCAAACTTATCGGGCATCTTGTTCCCTGTGGCGATACCGAAGAAATCCGCGGGCGCCATGTTCGGCACGTCGGCTATGCTCACTGTGAAAGCACGGGTCTCATAAATATTCTTGGTGGTCTTATGGTCTTTGTCGATAAAAAGCGCTATCTTGTCCATGTCACATATCTGCGCCCATGCGGCGTTCATCGCGCAGACGCTGCCGTCCGCGCCGTAGGCGGCGACGATAACTACCGGCATCGGGAAAAGTGCGGGCTGTGTTCCTAAATTCTTTCTCATTTTCGCGTTCTCCTTTTGATTCAATGTTTTCAGCCGCTCGCATAGTCATGCTGACTTTTTACGGCTGTTCCATGTTTTATTCTATCATAAATACTGCGAAATTACAATTGCTTATTCAGCATAGTGCTCTATGCTTGACAGGCATAGAACCGATATGGTATAATTTATATTAAATACCGTAAGGAGGCAATCATGGAGATACGAGTGCTGCAATACTTCCTCGCCGTGGCGCGGGAAGGCACATTATCCGCGGCGGCGGAAACCCTGCACCTCACACAGCCCACACTTTCGAGACAGCTCAGAGACCTTGAGGACGACCTCGGAAAAAAGCTGTTTATCCGCGGGGCGCACAGCATAAAGCTGACGGAAGAGGGAATGCTGCTGCGAAAGCGCGCGGAGCAGATAGTTGAGCTTGTCTCCCGCACCGAAAACGACATAAAGTGCTCTGACGAGACGCTTTCGGGGGACGTTTATATCGGGGCGGGCGAGACATACGCGGTAGGGCTTGCGGCGGCTGCGGCACGAAAAATGCAGTCGGAACACCCCCTTGTGCATTACCATATATACAGCGGCGACGGCGAGGACGTCATCGAGCGTCTTGACAAGGGGCTGATAGATTTCGGCATAGTATTCATGCCTGTTGACAGTCTGAAATACAACAGCATCACAATGCCGCTGGTAGATGAATGGGGCATACTGATGCGGAGGGATTCCGCTCTTGCGGAGAAAGACAGGCTGACCCGCGATGACATATCGGACGAGCCGCTGATATTCTCCCGCCGTGCCGCCGACAAGCTTCCTGTGTGCAAATGGTTCGGGGACAGCGTTGAACGGCTCAACATAGTCTCGACGTACAATCTCGTTTACAACGCCTCGATACTGGTGCGCGAGGGCATCGGGTATGCTCTCACCTTCGACAAGCTGATAAATGTGACGGGTGACAGCGAGCTTTGTTTCAGACCTCTCGACCCGCCCGTTTACGCGAAAATGTATTTCGTGTGGAACAGGTTCCAGCCCATGACAAAGTCCGCGGAAAAATTCCTCGCGTATTTCCGTGACGAGCTCGGACAGCAGGACACGCACGAATGACATAACAAAAACGGCAGTGTGAAGGCTCACACTGCCGTCGGTTTATATGCTGCGGGAACGTTTATGACTTGCTTTCGCCGTCCGGCTCCTCATCGTCCTTCTTATAGGCTTCGTTTTTCTCCCATAGGTCTTCGAGACGGGCAAGGGTCTTTTCCAGGCGGGCGCTGTTCTTCATGCCGACCCCCGCGATAAGCGCGTTGATAAGGCTTAGCGGTGCGGCAAGGCTGTCGGCGTAGCTCACTATATCGCTTCGGGCGAGGAGGAGCTGGTCGGCGTATTCCGCAAGAGGCGACGCCTCCGAGTCGGTTATGGCGATGATGTCAGCCCCGCATTCCTTCGCGTAGGCGGTAGCGGTGAGCGTGTTCTTGAAATAACGCGGGAAGGATATGGAAACGAACACATCATCTTTCCCCATGTTTATGAGCTGCTGGAGAATGCCGCTGGAATTTATCGGCTGGACGTGCACCACGCTCTCACATGACAAGCTCAGATATGTGCTGAGGAATCGCGCAAGGATATCGCTGCTCATGGCTCCGAATATATACACGCGGCGGGCAGCTATTATCCTGTCCACAGCGGCGTTGAAGCTCTCCTCGGAGGTGTTCTCAAGAGTGTAGCGTATGCGTTCGATGTCCTGCGTCATCATGTATTTCAGCAGGTTGCCGTCCTCAAGACGGTCAGCCGATATGTTGAGACGCTGCAGCGTCGTAAGGCGGTTGCGGCCGTAGCTTCGGAGAGCCTGCTGCATTTCAGGGTAGCCCTCAAAGCCCATTTCGTCGGCAAAGCGCACCACCGTGCTCTCGCTTACGCCTACCGCGGCTCCGAGTTTCGCGGCAGTCATGAAAGCCGCCTTTTCATAATGCTCGGTAATGAATTTCGCAATATATTTCTGGCTTTTTGAAAAGCCCGGCATTCTTTTTTCTATCTCTGTGATAAGATTTACCGACATAAAGAATATCCTCCGTTACCTTTCATTTTCATGCTATTTATTATACAACTTTCCCTAAAAAAAATCAAGCAAAAATGCAATTTTTATTTTTCACGCTTGCAAAAAAGCCTGCATAATTCGCACATGAATAATTTCGTCACCGATATACAGGGAGTAGACTCATAGTATGCCCAAAATTTCAAAAAAAGGTTGACTTTATCGCGCGAAAAGTTTATAATATAAGGTAAGATTATTGACAGAAAAGGAGAAAAAAGATATGGCATTCATTTATTCCGAGCCCTCGCACACCTTCGGCGAATACCTCATAATCCCCGGCTATTCCTCCTCCCAGTGTATCCCCTCTAATGTTTCGCTGAGAACTCCGGTAGTTAAGTTCAGAAAAGGCGAAGAAAGCGCTATCAACATGAACATACCCATGGTCTCCGCCATAATGCAGTCCGTTTCCGGCGAGAGAATGGCTATCGCGCTCGCAAAAGAGGGCGGCATCTCTTTCATCTACGGCTCGCAGAGCGTTGCTGACGAAGCAGCCATGGTGGCACGCGTAAAGGCTTACAAAGCGGGTTATGTAACGAGCGATTCGAACTTAAGCCCCGACATGACGCTCGCAGATGTGCTGGCACTCAAGGAAAAGACCGGACACTCCACAATGGCTGTCACCGAGGACGGCACCACAGATACAAAACTGGTCGGTCTTGTCACAAGCAGAGACTACCGCGTTTCAAGAATGGACAAAAGCGAGAAGGTAAGCACCTTCATGACCCCCTTCGACAAGCTCATAACCGCTCCCGCCGAAACTACGCTCAAGGAAGCGAACGACATAATCTGGGACCACAAGCTCAATTCCCTTCCGATAATCGACAAGGACGGCAAGCTCCTGTACTTCGTGTTCAGAAAGGACTATGACTCTCACAAGGAGAACAAGAACGAGCTGCTTGACGCCCAGAAACGCTATGTAGTAGGCGCGGGCATCAACACACGCGACTACGCCGAGCGCGTTCCCGCTCTCGTAGATGCAGGTGCGGACGTACTGTGCATCGACAGCTCCGAGGGCTTCAGCGAATGGCAGAAGCTCACCATAGACTGGATACGCGCAAAGTACGGCGATTCCGTCAAGGTGGGAGCCGGAAATGTAGTTGACAAGGACGGTTTCAGATTCCTTGCCGACTGCGGCGCTGACTTCGTAAAGGTCGGCATAGGCGGCGGTTCTATATGCATAACCCGCGAGCAGAAGGGCATCGGACGCGGACAGGCTACCGCGCTCATCGAAGTCTGCGCGGAGCGTGACAAGTATTTCGAGGAGACAGGCATCTACGTTCCCGTATGCTCCGACGGCGGTATCGTACACGATTACCATATCACTCTCGCACTTGCTATGGGTGCTGATTTCGTAATGCTCGGACGCTATTTCTCACGTTTCGACGAATCCCCGACCAACAAGCTCATGCTCGGCGGCACCTACGTCAAGGAATACTGGGGCGAGGGCTCCAACAGAGCGAGAAACTGGCAGCGCTATGACATGGGCGGCGACAAGAAGCTCTCATTTGAGGAGGGCGTTGACAGCTACGTGCCTTACGCGGGCTCGCTCAAATCCAACGTTGACCATACACTGGCAAAGGTGCGCTCAACGATGTGCAACTGCGGAAGCCTCAGCATTCCCGAGTTCCGCGAGAAAGCTAAGCTCACGCTCGTTTCCTCCACAAGTATCGTAGAGGGCGGCTCACACGACGTAATACTCAAAGAAAGCCACACCGGCAGAGCCGAATAACAAACGCATCTGAAAATTGACATATTTGCCGTATTTTTCAATTCATAAACACCGCGCGTCCGGCAGACAATAACATTGTCCGGCAGGATAACAGTTTTTGACGGACGAACGGAGGACGTTTATGAAAAGAAAATTAACGGCGCTCACAGCCGCTGCATATATCGCATCGGTGCTCACCCTGAGTGCCGCGGCGGCACCTGCTGCCGACGGAGCCGCGGGTGCGGTGTCCGACGCGGGCGACGCTGCGGGAGATGTCATTGACGGCATAGGCGACGGTATTTCCGAGGTAGCCGACGGCATTGGCGACGCTGCCGATGATGTGCTTGACGGAGTTGGCGGAGCAGTAGATGATGTTACCGGCGGTGCGGCTGACGGAATTTCCGACAGCGAGGACGAGGTCGTTGTGAACGACGAAGAAGAGGACGGCGACGCGGACGATGATGTAGGCATAGCCGAATTCACCGATGACGACGACGTTGCAGATGACCTCGAAGATACTCCTGACGACGACGATGAAGCGAAGATATATGAAGTGCAGCTCGACAACAACGGTACCGACAACCGCAACCCCGCAACAGGCGGTCTGCCGTTCATGACGGCGGGTCTCGTGTCTGTGGCGGCGGCAGGCGTTGCATACCTCACAAAAAAGCGCAATATCGAAAACGGACAGGGCTAAGACACAGAAACGACTTCCGCACGGCGTTGAGTGCTGTGCGGAAGTTTTTTGTACACGGCTTGCCAAACACGCCGTAATATGCTATTATAGGTTTACCGCACAGCATGGGACAAGGAGCAGCAAAATGGGCAAACGATTAGGTATTCTCGACGAGATACGGGGCATCGCGTACATAGCGATGATACTGTACCATTTATATTATGACATTGTTTTCGTGTACGGGCATGACCTGCCAGACACAGTCGATGTCATAATGCGGTTCATTCAGCCGTTCATAGCAGGTACATTCATCTTCCTCGCCGGCATATCTTCAAACTTCTCACATAACAACTTCCGACGCGGCACCTTGTATTTCTTCCTCGCAATGGTGCTCACCTTCGTGACGGCGGTGGCGATGCCGTCAGAGATAATCCTTTTCGGAGTGCTGCACTTCCTCGGCATAGCCGCCATGATATACGGCTTCATCGGCAGCTTCACAGAACGCATACCGTGGCTCATCGGGCTTATCGTGTTCCTGCTGCTGTTCGCGGTGACGTTCAATATCCCCCGCGGCTACATGGGCGTTGACGGGATATTCACCGTCGAGCCGCCCGCGGCGATGTACGGGCATTACTGGCTGTTCCCCCTCGGATTTACTTCCGACAGCTTTTACAGCGCGGATTACTTCCCGCTCATCCCGTACCTGTTCCTGTTCCTTGCGGGAGCGTCCCTCGGAGTTTACTTCAAGGCGGGGCACGCCGCGAAAGGTATGTACATGACGCGTTTCGGCGGTCTCGCGTTCATCGGCAGACACGGGCTATGGATATATATGCTGCACCAGCCGGTGACTATCGTTATTCTTGAGCTCGTGTTCAAGCTCACCGGACAGGGGACGCTGTTCCTGTGATATAACGAGAAAAAACTTATAAAATTTTGCAAAAGCTATTTACAAACAGAGCAAAATGTGGTATAATTACTGCATTGTCGTATGCTTACGGCATTTACGCACGACTCGGCTCTGCGGTGCAAGCTCCTGTGGAGATAACGCCTGCCCTTTGCTGTGTCACGCGAAGAAATAATTTGAAAAGGGGTGTATGTACCATGATGCTCAAAGAGGAAAAGACAGCTATCATCGAGGCTAACCGTCTCAGCGAGAACGATACCGGTTCTCCCGAAGTCCAGATCGCTATCCTCACCAAGAGAATAGCTGACCTCACCGAACACCTTAAGAGCCACAAGCAGGATCACCATTCCAGACGCGGACTCTTCAAGATGGTCGGAAGAAGACGTAATCTTCTCAACTACCTTCAGAAGAAGGACATCGAGCGTTACCGTGCTATAATCGCAAAGCTCGGTATCCGTAAGTAAGCAAGTACAAACAGCAGAAAGGGCGGGGCATTTTATGCTCTGCCCGTTTGCAAATGCGCCAAAAGAGGCGGCAGAAGATTTAGCATTAAATCGAGCTCAGGCGGAAGTCTCCGCCCGGGTTGGATTTATTGCTAAATCTGTACCTCTTGAACGCGCAATGAAAAAGGAGGAATTATACAGATGTTTGAAAACTACAAGACTTTCAAGACCACTTTCGCGGGCAGAGAGCTTATGGTCGAGACAGGCAAAGTCTGCGGGCTCGCCAACGGCTCATGCTGGATACACTACGGCGAAACAGTGGTAATGGTAAACGTTGCGGCAAGCCCCAAGCCGCGTGAGGGCGTTGATTTCTTCCCGCTCTCCGTGGATTACGAGGAAAAGCTCTACGCCGTAGGCAAGATACCCGGCGGCTACCTCAAGAGAGAAGGCAGACCCAGCGAGAAAGCTATACTCACCTCCCGCGTCGTTGACCGCCCCATGCGTCCCCTGTTCCCCAAGGACATGAGAAATGACGTGGCGATCACAATGACTGTCCTCGCTGTGGATCCCGATACCCAGCCCGAGATACTCTCGATGATCGGCGCTTCTATCGCGGTCTCTATCTCCGATATCCCGTGGAACGGACCCATAGGCGGCATCTCCGTAGGTCTCGTTGACGGTGAGATCGTACTCATGCCCGATGCCGAGCAGAGAGCAAAGTCCGACCTCCAGCTCACCGTGGCTTCCAGCGAGAAGAAGGTAGTCATGATCGAGGCAGGCGCAAACGAAGTCGATGACGACACCATGCTCAAGGCTATCATGGCAGGCCACGAGGAGATCAACAAGTCCCTTATCCCGTTCATCAAGGATATACAGGCGCAGATCGGCAAGCCTAAGTTCAGCTTCCCGTCCATGGAGATCGACCATGACTTTCTGGACAAGCTCCTCGAAGAGTACGGCGACAAGGTGAAGTTCGCGCTCGACACCGATGACAAGAACATCCGCGAAGCACGGCTCCAGCCTATCAAGGACGCTATCCACGAGGAATTCGACCCTGTTTACCCCGATCAGGCTTCCATGATCGACGAGGCTATATACAAGCTCCAGAAGGTCATCGTTCGCCGCTGGCTCCTCGACGAGCAGAAGCGCGTTGACGGCAGAAAGATGGATCAGATGCGTCCTCTCGCGGCAGAGGTCAACCTGCTGCCCCGCGTTCACGGTTCAGGTCTCTTCACCCGCGGTCAGACCCAGGTGCTCACAGTCGCTACACTCGGTCCCGTAAGCGATTCGCAGAAGCTTGAAGGTCTCGACGACGAGGACACCAAGAGATATATGCATCACTACAACTTCCCCGCTTACTCCGTAGGCGAAACAAAGGCAAGCCGCGGTCCCGGCAGACGTGAGATAGGTCACGGAGCCCTCGCACAGAGAGCGCTTGAACCCGTGCTGCCCAGCGTTGACGAGTTCCCGTATGCTATCAGACTTGTGTCCGAGGTTCTCTCCTCCAACGGCTCCACCTCCCAGGCTTCTATCTGCGGCTCCACTCTCGCACTTATGGACGCAGGCGTTCCGATAAAGTCTCCTGTTGCGGGTATCTCCTGCGGACTTATCACCGAGGGTGACCGCTGGATGACCATGGTGGATATCCAGGGTCTCGAAGACTTCTACGGCGATATGGACTTCAAGGTAGGCGGTACTCACAAGGGTATCACAGCTATCCAGATGGATCTCAAGATCGACGGACTTACTCCCGAGATCATCAAGGACGCGTTCGCAAAGACCCACAAGGCTCGTGACTATATAATCGACGAGATAATCCTCAAGGCTATCCCCGCTCCGAGAGCTACCGTGAACAAGTACGCTCCCAAGATGATGGGCATGAAGGTACCGGTGGATAAGATAAGAGAAGTCATCGGCACAGGCGGAAAGGTTATCCAGAAGCTCTGCGCTGACTTCGAGGTCAAGATCGACATCGACGAGGAAGGCAACGTATTCATCTGCGGCAGCGACCTCGACAAGGCAAATGCCTGCATAGACACTATCAAGTCCATAGTGACCGACCCCGAGATCGGCGCTATCTACAAGGGCAAGGTAGTACGTGTGAAGGAATTCGGCGCGTTCGTGGAATTTGCTCCCGGCAAGGAGGGCATGGTCCACATCTCCGAGCTCGAAAACCGCCGCGTAGAAAAGGTTGAGGACGTTTGCAATGTCGGCGATCAGATCATCGTAAAGATCATCAAGATCGACAACCAGGGCAAGATCGGTCTCTCCCGCAAGGCTGCCCTCGCGGACATTGAAGAAGCTAAGAAGAACAAGCAGTAATACAGAAACTCCCATGACGGTATATCCTGTCATGGGAGTTTTTTTATTTTGGAATGTCGGTTCTCTCGTAAACTATGCTGTTTCCCTGCTTGCCGCAGCGGCGGACTGCGCCGGTGAACTCCAGCACGGATAGCATAAGCCCTGCGTCGGTGGAGCGCATCAAAGCATGCAGCTGAGCGCGGGTGAACCGCACGCCAAGTCCGTCAGGGAGAAATCCTGCGTAATCCTCCGCGCCGCGCAGCACAGTCTCACTTATGAACCGCATGGGGAACTTCTCCTTTTTCATGCCGCGCCGCCTTATCTTGCGCTCGTCCTTGTAATACAACTTCTTGTCTATCTCAAGCTCGGCTATACGCACGGTGAGGTTCGGGTTTGTGAGGAACGCTTTGAGCCTGTACAGCTCCAGGAACAGCTTCGACAGTGAACTGTTGGTGCGGCGGGACTCCGACAGTATCTCCCCCGTCTGCTCGTTTATTGAGTAAAGGCGCGTCACACGCTCAAACGGGTACACCACCGTGACGGGGCTCACCGCAAGCATCTGCGGCAGTTTCTTCGCAAGATATGTGAAATTCGCACTCTGCACTTCAAGTATGCCGCCCTCGTCCATGCCGTCGGCAAAGAAGCTCCCTATCTTCGTTTCATGCCCGCTCTCGTCGCAGTAGTAATATTTCAGCGCGTTGTGTATCGTTTTCTCGTTGAGTGTGCCTATGGTGGTGCGCTCACGCTCGAGCGCCTTCCCTACTGCCCACGCGAAGCGTTCGCTGTCGGGCGTGCCGCAGGCAGATGATGTATCGCGCTCCGTCTGTCCGAGCTGCGGGAACAGCTCCCGCTCAATGAATTCGGGAACTCCGTACTGCTCGTTGGTGCCGATAACATCATCGGCTATCGCTTTGAGCTCGGGTATCGCGTTCCCCACGGCGTAACAGCGGTCGGCAGCCTCAAGCATCGGTATGTCATTGGCATTGTCTCCGAAACACACCAATTCGTCCGCGCCTGTAAGTTCTTTGAGCTTTAGCACCGCGTTCGCCTTTCCCGCGTCCGCGTCGAATACCTCGTACCATAGCTGATACGGCGGGTAGGTGTCCTTATAGCAGGACACGCGGAACCCGTTCTCCACTGTGAACACCTCATCAAGCGCCGCTTTGCTGCGCGGGTCGATGAACGCGGCGTAAAAGATGTCACCCGCGAACATACTGTCTGTACGCTTAACAGGGCGGCGGCGCTTGTCGTGTTTCCTGCGCGCAAGGTGTGCCTGTAAATTCTCCGCGTCCTTTATGTAGCTCACCCGCTCGGCTCCGTCAATGAACGAGAATATCATGGGAGTTTCGCCGTTCTCCTTCACCGCGCGGCGCAGCAGCTCACACTGACGCTCACCGAAGGAATGGCGCACAGGGTACTCCCCCGTCACAGGGTCATAGATAAACACGCCGTTCATCAGTACGACCGGCGTGTTGAATTTCACCGAAGAAAGTATGTCTGCAGCGCTTGCAAGCCCTCTCGCGGTGCAGTATGATATCTTCGCTCCGCTCGCAATGAAGCTGTTGAGCATGGCGGCGGCACGTGGTTTAAGCGTTCCCCTGTCACAAAGGAGAGTGCCGTCAAGGTCGGTCACATACAGCGTTACCCCGCTCATACGTCAGTTTCCTCCCGCAGCACCGGGAAGCCCTCACGGTACGGCTTGACCATTTCAGGGTGAGCGGCGGCATATTCCAGTATGCGGTCGCCGATAATGCCGTCCGCAAGCTCCTTCATGACCGACAGCGGCTTGGCGGAAATGACGGGACAGGTGGGCGTAAGGCAAATAGCGTTATGCCCGTTCACAGGCATGACCCGAAGCGGCCATATCGAGCAGTCGAAGGGCTTATCCTCCGCACCCAGCACACAACCGCCGCGGTTGAACGGACAGAGTGCTTCCTCCTCCGGGTCGTCGGTGGCATAGCAGCCGTCGATGTCGATCGTGAATGCTCCCTCGCGGGGCTTGAATGCCGCTCCCGGGTACAGCTCAGCGAGCCGCTCTGCCGTCTGTCCGTCAAACAGCGGGGTCTCCCACAGGCTCTGGCGTCTGAACGAACAGCAGAACCTGCATTTTGCGCAGTCCTCGCGCGAAAGTACCGAACTTAACATCTGACCACCCCATAATACTTTCTGACCCTGAACGCGGGATAGTAGGAGTTTTTGGCTGTGCGAAGCCCCTCTATCCCCATGTCCTCCTCACGGTTTATATACTCGGAGGTCACAGCATCGGATGACGCGAAGCACTGGTTTATCACCGCGAACGCCCCGTTTTCCGCGTATTCGCCGTAGGATTTCTCGTAATGCACATCAGTCACGCTGCCCGATATTTTAGACGCGGCAGTCATTGCCACAGGTATATCCCCCACGTACAGCACCCCGCCGAACAGCCGCAGCGCGTCGATGTCCGCGAGAGCCGTCCGTATGCAGTCAAATTCTCCGCGCTCATCGTCCCCTGCGGTATCACCGCGCTCCGCAAGCCACTTTTCGGCGACCGTAAGCGCGTCAGCGGCGGTGGAGCTATCCAGCGGTCTGTACTCTATTCCGTCGTAAAGCCTTCGGAAGCCGTTCACGTGATTGCGCTTGCGGTGGAGCTTTTTACCCGTTAATGTCGCAAGGCTCTCACGCTTGTAGATGTAGTCGCTGTCATCGTCGGTGGACTTCCATTCCACGGTCAGCAGCGTGTCTGCCACAGCTTTCTGCCGCTCGTCACACAAGCAGAATTCAAACGGAACTCTGCGCTCCTGTGCGTCCTGCCGCAGCAGCTCCATTATCCCCGCCATGTCCGCGTCCTTCGCGCAGAGCGGGAACCCGTAACCGCGCCGATTGGGCGTTTTGCCGCCGTAATACCGCAGCAAAGCTCCGCCGGCGCTGGCGGTCACGATATTATATTTCCCGCTGAGCAATATGATGTTGGCGGGGGCGGTATCGCTGCCGAAACGCTTGGCGCAGTCCTCAGTCCACGCGCAGTCCACGACTATACTGCTGTCAGGTGTTTTCCAGTTTATCATCTGTCTTTTTCCTTTGTTCAAACGGCGATCATATCTGTCTGTACGCCTATTCTACCTCTATTGTGCCTATCTCAAACGCGAACAGCACCTTCTGCCGCACCTTCATTCCCATAGCTTCCGAAAGTGCGTGAGCATATATAGCAAGCTGTCCGCTGTATTCCTCTCTCAGCTCGTCGGCGGTCTTGCCGCGGTTGGTCTTATAATCGACGAGGACTATCTCGCCGTCCTCCACGAAGAACATATCCGCAACGCCCTGTACGAACGGTTTCACATTGTCCTTCCATTCTTCTATCCCCCACTCGCCGGGTTTCGGGTCATACTCGCAGAAAAGCGGGTACTCCCGTTCTACACGCTCACTTGCGGCGGCGCGTCTGCACAGGTCGCTTTCGAGGAACTTCACGATGTCCTTTTCATCAACGGTTATGCGCTCCGCATCGGACAGAATTCCCTCACTGTGAAATCTGTCAAGCACAGCGGACAGCTCCTCCGGCTCCGTTCTGAAGTCGAGCCGCTCCATTACCTTGTGGTAAGCGTCGCCGCGCTTTTTCGGAGAAAGCTTCGCGGACTCACCGTCCTTCGCGGCAAATGTGGGCATACGCAGGAACCTGTCCATTACCGAGCTTTCCTCGGAAAAATCGTCAACGCTCTTTACGCCCACCTGTGTTGCCGTCACCTTTGCAGGCGCAGCGAGATAATCCCTGAAAGCGTACTCTCTGAACCGCGGTACATTGATCTGTACGTCATCATCGGAAGACTCCTGACCGATGATCGAATACCTGCTGTCATTCACACGCTCAAACCGTATCATAGAGTTTGCGGGGTCTTTTTCGTTCACAGCCGAGCTTTCGAGCAGCCAGCCATAGTGCTGACCCGCCTTTTTCCCGTCAAAAGGCGCTGTGAATATCAGCTTTTCCCTTGCTCTTGTCGCCGCAACATACAGGAGCCTCATATTCTCGCTGTCTCTCAAGCGCATTTTCTCATTCTTCGTCATTGTATATGACGCTGTCTCGGTCTTTGTCAGCGTTCTTATGTCATTTATCTTCATTCCGATACCGTACTCGCTGTTGCAGATGATATCGCCGCCATCGATTATCGGCTTTGAGAACATGTTTGATACAAAACACACCGGGAATTCGAGCCCCTTTGAGCCGTGAATGGTCATAAGGCGCACTTTCCCGCTCTTGTTCCCGCCCTTTGCCTTGGGAAGCTTAACATTCCCTGCGGCAAGGTCATCCATGTTGGCTATGAAATCCCCCAGACCGAGACAGCCGTTTTCCGCGAACATCTCTGCGTAGTATATGAGCTTGTGAAGATTGAAACCGCGGCGCTCACCGTTGGGAGAAGCCTGTATCGCCGGCATCAGCAGGCTCTCATCGCATATCATGCGTATCAGCCTCTCCGCGGAATTCTCCGCAGCGTAGGTACGGTATTTTCGTATCTCGCTCACTGCCGCAGCAGCGTGCTTGTCGCTTTTCGCACGTTTCTCAAGACCTGTCCACAGGAATTTGCTTTTCGCCTCGTTTGCCGCGAGCTTTATTTTCGCCATTTCCTCCGCATCGAACATGAACGGCTCGTTCATAAGCACACTTGCAAGCTCGGTGCTTCTGTACGGGTCATCTATGACCTTGAGCATAGCCATAGCGAGCTTTATCTCGGTCTTGCTTGTGTAATCCTCGCTTTCCTTTGCCTCATAAGGTATGCCTGCCCTTTCGAGCGCGCTGCTGTAAACTCCTATATTGGTGTTATAGCGCCCCATAATAATGGCAAAGTCGCCGTAATTGCAGGGACGTTTCCCGTCGCTGTCCGTGACCTCAAAGCCCTCATCGTGCATCTTCCTTATGCGCCAAGCGATATATTCAGCCTCACGGCGGCGGTTCTCGGGCTGAGTGCCGCCCTCAAACGTGATGAACTCGGTGCGGTTAAGCTCCTTGTCGGTGGAATATGCGTCGCTGCCGCGAACAAGCGCGCAATGTTCGTTATAGTCAACATCTCCGAGCTCCTCGGTCATGGTGCCTGTAAATATCGCGTTCACCGAGTCGATGACCTCGTCACAGCTGCGGAAGTTCTTGTTCAGATCAATGACCTTGAAATCAGGATCATTTGTGAGCCGCCGGAACACCATGGGATTCGCGCCGCGAAACTGATATATGGACTGCTTGATGTCACCCACGAAAAACAGGTTCTTCTTGTCTCGGGAAAGCAGCCGAAATATCTCATACTGTATGTCGTTGCTGTCCTGGAACTCATCAACTATTATTACCTTAACAGACTTTGATATTTCCTTCGCAAACTCTGTCTGACCGCCGTTTTCATCGCGGAGAAGCTCTATCGTCATAAGCTCTATATCCGCAAAATCCACAGCATTGCGCTCGCGTTTGAGTGCATCGAACTGATGCTCCACCATGAATGTGAGCCTTATAAGCTCCTCAAGCACCGGCTTGCATTTCTTCATATCCGCGTTCCGGGATCTCAGCATTTTCAGGCGAGGGATAACCTCCTTCCAGTTGTCACGGATACTGCCGGCAATGTCCTTCGCCTTTTCTATATCATCTATATGTTCCGCTTCGTACTCCTTGTCCCTGTCATCTCTGCTGAATGTCGGCAGCTTTGCGCCTGTGATCTTATCACAGTTTTCGAGACACGATCTCATGTCTGTTACACTATTGGTAAGGTTTATTACGTCATTGAGCTTCCCGGCAAACTTTGTCGTCCTCGCGGCGGGTGCCAGCGCCAGCAGCTTGGTAAATTTCTCACGGATCGCCGCGAATGCTTTCACTATGTTCTTTTCCACATATTTTTCAAGCACTGCCTTAGCCTGTGGGGACATATTATCGGGATCGTCATAGAGCGCGATCTGATCGCGGAAATAAGCCTTCCTGTCGGGAAGAGTGCGTGAGAATTCGTAAAGCGTGGTTATTGCCTTTTCAAGGGCTGTGTCGTCCTCGCCGAAGAACCAGTCATACATCATATCACGCTTGACAGGGTCGCCGTTCTCACAGTAATCCTCAAGCACTGATCTCACTGCTCTGGCGTACAAAAGCTTGCCCTGTGATTCGTCGATCACGCCGAAACCCGGCTGAAGACCTGCCTGGGCACTGCTGCGGCGAAGCAGGTCAAGACAGAACGAGCTTATGGTGCATATATGCGCGTCCGAAAGCCGCATCCGCTGATCGGTCAGATGGTCATAAAGCGCCTTGTCATTCTCCTTCGCGGCGGCTATCGCCTTCTCCACCATATCCACTATCCTTGACCTGAGCTCAGCGGCAGCTTCATTGGTGTATGTCGAAACTACCATTTCATCTGCGTTTATTCCGCTTTCACGGTCTTCGAGAATGCGTATGACACGCCCCGCAAGAACTCTGGTCTTTCCGCTTCCCGCGGCCGCCGATACTATCGCGGCGCTGCCTTCGTAATCTATGGCAAATTTCTGTTCGTCTGTATAATCCATTTATCCCTCCGATGTCACAAGCATATATCCGATGCCGCGCGCAGCCTTTATCTCAACATTTCCGCCCACCGCAGCGAGCTTTTTCCTGAGTCCGGATATATTCACCCACACCACGTTTATCTCCGACTCGCTCTCATAGCCCCATATCTTCTCCAGGAACCGCTCCGTGGATATGGCGTGCCCCGGGTTCATCATCATCATCTCAAGCATCTGATATTCCTTGTTGGCAAGGCGCATGCCGCCCAGAGGTCCCGACAGCATGAAGTCCCCGCGGTTGAGAGTTACGTTCCCGACTTTCAGCAGATTGTCGGTCAGCTCGGGCATACGCCGCGTCATGGCTCTCACACGGGCGAGCAGCTCCTTTGTGGCAAACGGCTTGGTCAGATAGTCGTCCGCGCCCGCGTCAAGCCCCTCCACGCGGTCGTCTATCTCGCTCTTCGCAGTGAGCAGCAGCACGGGAATGCTTATCCCCTTCGCACGTATCCGTTTCAGCACCGTTATCCCGTCCATCTTCGGCATCATCACATCAAGCACCGCGCAGTCGTAGTTGCCCGCTTCAAGATAGTCCAGCGCGTCCTGTCCGTTATATACCGCATCTACGGAATAGTTGCTGTGTGAAAGCAGTATCACGAGAGCCTCTGAAAGTGTCTTCTCGTCCTCCGCAAGCAGAAGTCTCATCTGATGCCTCCTATACTTTTAAAAAGCTGTATTTCAATATCTCTCCGCATCCACGGCGGCGAGAAATATATTCCTATCTTATTATAATATCAAAAAAAGGCTGCTTTGTCAATGATTTTTACTATTTACAAATCATGTGAAAAGTAGTATAATGATATAGAACCGTTTTTTACAGGTACTGCAATTTACTTATATGACGAGGAGACAAAATGACTGACACAGACATAGAAAAGGGGCTTTCCCCCGAGGAAGCCGCAAAGCGCGCCGCCGAGGGAAAGGTGAACGGAACCGGCGAGATAAAGACCAAATCCATAGGGCAGATAGTGCGCGAGAACACGCTCACATTCTTCAACTTTCTTAACATCGTGCTCGCGGTGCTGGTACTGATATTCGGGGAGATAAAGAACGCCATGTTCATCGGCGTCATCTTCTGCAATACCGGCATAGGCATTTTCCAGGAGATACGCGCAAAGCGCACAATAGACCGTCTCACGCTCATATCCGCACCGAAAGCCCATGTTATCCGCGGCGGGCAGGAGCTTGAAATACCGAACTCCGAGATAGTCGAGGGCGACCTTGTAATGTTCCGCACAGGGTACCAGGCTTCCGCCGACTGCCTTCTCGTTTCCGGTGAGTGCGAGGTCAACGAAAGCCTTATCACCGGCGAGAGCGACCCGATATACAAAAAGCCCGGAGACAAGATACTCTCCGGCTCCTTCGCAGTCAGCGGCGAATGCCGTGCCGTCGCCGTGGGGCTCGGTGCCGAAAGCTTCGCCAACAAGATAACCAGCAGCGCGAAGTACGTAAAGCGCACCGAGTCAAAGATGATGAATGCCATAAACACAATACTCAAAGGCATTTCCATACTCATTATCCCGCTCATGCTCATTCTCATGTACAACGGCATCTTCGTTTCGGGGCAGACCGTAAACCGCGCTGTGGTGAGCACCGTCGCGGCAATAATCGGCATGATACCCGAGGGGCTTGTTCTGCTGACGAGCATCGTGCTTGCGGTAAGCTCCATACGTCTTGCGCAGCACAAGACGCTTGTGCAGGATATGTACTGCATCGAGACCCTCGCGCGCGTAGATGTGCTGTGCCTTGACAAGACAGGCACCATAACCGAGGGAAGTATGCAGGTGGTGGAGACGCTGAAACTCGACGAGAGCTGCGACACCGATACATATATGACGGCGCTTGCCTGCGCGCTCAACGACACCAATCCCACCTTCTGCGCCGTGAAAGAGCACTGGAACGACGAAAGCAAGCTCACCGCCGACATGACTGTGCCTTTCTCCTCCGCGAGAAAGTGGAGCGGAGCACACTTCCCCGAGACAGGCTCGCTTATCATGGGCGCGGGTGAATTCATTCTCGGCAGCAGTTATGACAGCATACGCGAAACTGCCGAAAAATTCTCCGCGGGCGGCAGGCGCGTTATACTGCTTGCGCGCTCAGACAACGAGTTCGGCGACAAGGCTCTCCCGCAGGGCATAAAGCCCATAGCTTTAGTGGCGATAGCGGACAAGATACGCGCCGAGGCTCCCGATACCCTGCGGTACTTCGCGGAACAGGGCGTGGATATAAAGATAATCTCAGGCGACAACCCAATGACCGTAAGCTGCGTTGCGCAGAAAGCGGGAGTGACGAACGCCGATAAGTATATCGACGCGTCAGCGGTGGAGCACATAGGCGAGGTCGTAGATGACTACACCATTTTCGGACGTGTAACGCCGCCTCAGAAGCTTGAGCTTGTAAAGGCGCTCCGGGCGAAAGGTCACACAGTAGGCATGACAGGCGACGGTGTGAACGATGTGCTCGCGCTCAAAGAGGCAGATGTGTCGGTAGCTATGCAGAGCGGCAGCGAGGCTGCCCGCAACGTGTCCAACCTCGTCCTGCTGGACAGCAACTTCGCATCCATGCCCAAGGTCGTAGCCGAGGGACGGCGCTCGATAAACAACGTTGAACGCTCGGCGTCGCTGTTCCTGTCCAAAACCACTTACAGCCTGCTGCTGGCGCTGCTGTTCGTGATAATACAGCTGCCGTTCCTGTTTGAGCCGATACAGATGACGCTGATAAACGCGCTCTGCATCGGCGCGCCGAGCTTTCTGCTGGCTCTCCAGCCCAACAAGGAGCTGATACGCGGGAGCTTCATCTCGAACGTCCTGCGCCGCGCGATACCAAACGGCGTTTCGGCAGTCATTGCCCTGTCCGCGGGCATAATCTGCGGACATACTCTCGGGTTCACGGTGGAGCAGCTCAGCACCGTGTCCGCGTTCATACTCGCGTCGGTATCGTTCGTCATCGTCCTACTTGCCTGCCACCCTATGCGCCCGTGGAAGATAGGTATGCTGGTGCTGCTTATCGGAGCGTTCCTCTGCGGACATATATTCCTTGAGGAGTTCTTCGGATTTGTACCGTTCACTCCTGACATGGTACTCACAACGGCGATAATAACGGTAAGCGCGGCAGTTCTTACCATTGTGCTGAACATCATCACTGTGACGATAGCCGACCGTATAACCGAAAAACACAGAAACAAAGCGTAAAGGAGTGTCCTCATGGAAAAAAAGAATGTTTATATATTCTCCGACGGAGCCTGCTCCGGCAATCCCGGCCCCGGCGGCTACGGCGTCATACTGCGGTACGGCGACAAGGAAACCGAGCTTAAAGGCGGCGAAGCCCACACCACCAACAACCGCATGGAGCTTATGGGCGTGATAACGGGGCTTGAGGCGCTCAAATACCCCTGTCACGTAATACTCCAGACCGACTCGAAGTACGTTGTTGACAGCGTGACAAAAGGCTGGGCGGAGTCGTGGAGAAAGCGCGGCTGGGTGAAATCCGACAAGAAACCGGCGCTCAATCCCGACCTTTGGGAGCGGCTGCTTGACCTGCTGAAAATCCACGACGTGGAATTCAACTGGATAAAGGGTCACGCGGGTCACGCCGAGAACGAGCGCTGCGACAAGCTTGCGGTGTCGATGCGCGACTACTACGCGGGCAGATAAGGGGTAGCAATCCCGCGGTCTTCCGAATAGAATGTTATTAAAAATGTTCGGAGGACCGGAAATGTTTGCTGATGTATTTTACGGGGTGCTTATCCCGTTTATCGGCACAACGCTCGGAGCGCTGTGCGTATTTATGATGAAAAGGGAGCTTTCCCGAACGGTGGAAAGCCTGCTTGACGGGTTCGCGGCGGGAGTTATGACGGCGGCGAGTGTTTGGAGCCTGCTGATACCGTCCATTGAGCAATGCGCCGCCGACATGGGGCAGCTCGCGTTCATTCCCGCGGTAACAGGCTTTTTACTCGGTGTCGGGCTGATGATGCTGCTCGACAGGGCGCTGCCGATGCCTGTGAATACGGAATTTTCCGACAAGCGGCTGATGCTGCTCGCGGTGACGATACACAATATCCCCGAGGGCATGGCGGTGGGAGCGATATACGCGGGGCTTATCTGCGGAGCCACGGATATAACCGCCGCGGGAGCTTTCGCTCTGGCGCTCGGGATAGCGATACAAAATCTCCCGGAGGGCGCGATAATCTCAATGCCGCTGCACGCGGCGGGAACCTCCCGCGCGAAGTCTTTCCTTGTCGGAACACTTTCCGGCGCGGTGGAGCCTGCGGGAGCACTGCTGACCATAGCCGCCGCAAGCCTTATAATCCCCGCGATGCCGTATCTTCTAAGTTTCGCGGCAGGAGCTATGATATATGTGGTGACCGCCGAGCTTATACCGGAAATGACAGACAAAGCGCACCCGTACTCGGGAATTGCAGCTTTTGCGGCAGGTTTCGCGGTAATGATGTCACTCGATGTGGCTTTAGGATAACAAAAAAAAGCTCTGTAAGAACAGAACAGGAGGAATCATAACATGAAGAGCAGCAAATTCGCAAGGGCAGGTATCTCAGCGCTTATCGCGGCTGCCGCAGCATTCTCTTCGCCGGGTACGGCTTTCCTGCCCTCTGCAGGGGTTCGGGCTGAAGCTGCCGCCAAGCTCGCCGCTCCCTCGGGAGTAAAGACGGCGGCGGGAAACAATGACGTGGCCCTCACATGGAACGCTGTCAGCGGCGCGGACGCCTACCGCGTGTATCAGTACGATGCAGAAAGCGGCAAATACAAAATCGTCAAGAACGTTTCCAAGCCCAAGACCACTATCGACGGTCTCAAAAAGAATACCACCTATAAATTCAGGATAGTGACGCTGCTCAAAGGCGGCAGCAAGCTCTACGAGCACGGCAGTACAGATGACATCGAGGTAAAGACCTCAAATGTCAAGCTGCCCTCCGCCCCGTCCAAGAACTACACCGGCTTTGCGTCGAGCGGCGGTAAGAAGTATTACTTCGAGAACGGCACGGCAGTTTCCGGCACAACCAAGGAAATAGACGGAAAGCTGTATCTGTTCGGCTCGGACGGCGCCCTCACAGGCAAGGGCGTACAGACTGTGGGCGGAAGTGATTACTACACCGACAAAAACGGAGCCGTGAAGGTAAGCCAATGGATAACAGGCACCATGACAGACACATCGAGCGTTTACTACTACGCAAACTCAAAGGGAAAGCTCACCAAGTACGAGCTGAACAGCGGCGGCAGGACGTCCGCGACGCTGTACATAAACGGTGCCACTGTAAAACCGAAGGATCTCCCGACCTACGGTAAGACAAGCCTTCGCGGCGCGTATTTCCGTATCGGAGGGGACTACTACCGGCTGTACCTGCTTGCTACCGGCGTTTATGCCGCGACCGGCGAGAACGCACTGTTCAAAAATACTCCCGTTTTCGACATACGCACCGGCAAGCAGGTCGCAAACTTCTGCGGCTACCCCGACATAACCGAGAAATTCAGCATAGCGGAGGGCTCGAAGGTATTCAACTCCTCCGACGGCAAGATATGGACGTTCAACGGCGAGGGTAAAGCTCCCACGGCATCGAAGGCGGGCGACCTTGTGGTCGTGCGCAAATCGCTCTACACCAATTACAGCAAAAAGACCGACTTCACCGTCGAGTATTACAACAACACCGGAAAGTCCATAAGAAGCGTCATCTTCACCGTTTACGGCATCGACAGCAAGGGAAATAAGGTGCGCTATGAAGCCGGCACCGAGTACAATATGTACCTTCAGGACACCACAGGGCTCACCGACCGCAAAGGCGCGTCAAAGGAATGGTGGTCGATATTCGACAGCAGTCTCGGCGTTACCGACATCGTAATAGCAGGTGCCGAGATAACGTTCACCGACAGTACCAAGCTCAAACTTTCCGCGGACAGGATTTCACAGATATACTGAAAAAAAGCTCCCCCTGCACAAGCAGGGGCGTGGGAAAGAAGTTTTCCCCGAATAGTAGAAGGTTGCGCAGTTTAAGCACTCTGAATGTTCCCTTATATGCGCCGCATCGTGCGGCGCTTTGGGGAACATTTTCAGTGCATCATGCACTGCGCAGCCTTTTTCTTATGTCGTAATCTCTTCTGTTAAGAACAGCAGAAACCCTAATGACGTTGAAACGGAAGTTAACGTCAACCATCTGCTTCCTGTGACCGCTGGATTTATCCGGTGCATGAATAACAATACTATCTATAATTTCATGCATTATCTCCGGCGTGATCTCCGTTACATTGCTGTAACCTCTGATGATAGCAAGGAATTGGGAAATATTGCTGTTCTCGGTTTCCTTATCGTCAATGAATTTGCGGATCTCTGCCGTGTCCTTTTTCAGCTTCTTCTGTTCTTCCTCATAGCTTGCGGAAAGCTGGTGATACCTGTCATCGGTGAGTCTGCCGAGAGCATTGTCCTCGTATATCTTTGCGAACAGGCGGTCAAGCTCCGCTATACGCTTTTCGTACTTTGCAAGACTTTTCTTTGACTTAGCAACGCTTTCAAGGTAACAGGTCTTTGAAGTTTCGACTGCTTCCTTTATAAAGGTGTCCTCGTCGCTGTGAACGGCATCAAGAACTTTATTTATCTCGTTGATCAGCAGCTCTTTGAGAACGCAAGTCCTGATGAAATGTGCGAAGCAATCGTTTGAATCGCTTGCGTAGGTACTGCATTTGAGGTGCTCTTGCTTGTCCGTAAGGCTGACAGCGCGGCAAAGATACATCTTTTTTCCGCAGTCGGCGCAGTACACCATTCCCGAAAAAGGATTGACTTCTTCGCATTTCTGCGGTCTGCGAACATTTTCACGCATTTTCCGGACAAGGTCGAAGTCCTGTTGTGAGATTATCGGTTCGTGGGTATTCTCGAATATCATCCACTCGTCTTTCGGTCTGTCAAGCTGCTTCTTGCATTTGTAGGATTTCCTGTAAGTCTTGAAATTTGCGGTATGACCGACATATTCAACCTGTTCAAGAATTTTTGCGACAGTTTGACCGCCCCACCTTGTCGGAGACTTAAAGCTGGGTGCTCCGTTGTAATAACCTTTTTCAAGTCCATAAGCAACAGGTATCAGAATTTTATCAGCGGTAAGTATCTTAGCAATCTGTGTCGGTCCATAACCGTCAATACAAAGTTGAAAAATTCTACGTACAACTTTTGCCGCTTCCTCGTCAACTTCCCATACATTTTTGTCTGCTTCCGATTTTTTGTAACCGTAAGGTGGATGTGTCGAGAGAGGCTTCCCAGATAGACCTTTCGCTTTGAATACTGCCTTTATTTTTCGGCTCGTATCTTTGGCGTAAAACTCATTAATGATATTCTTGAATGGCGCAAAATCGTTATCACCGAGACTTGTGTCAACATTGTCGTGAATAGCGATAAAGCGGACATCGTGCTGCGGGAAGTAGATTTCCGTGTAGTAGCCGGTTTGAAGATACTCGCGACCGAGACGGGACAAGTCCTTGACTATGACCATTCCGATCTTGCCTTCCTCGATGTCGGCTTTCATGCGCTGGAAGTCCGGTCTGTCGAAATTGGTACCGCTGTAACCGTCATCAGCATAGAATGCTGTGTTGGTGAAGCCGTTCTCCCGGGCGTATTTAGAAAGAATGTCCTTTTGATTTGTGATACTGTTGCTCTCACCGGCGAGCATATCGTCCTGCGAAAGTCTGCAATATAATGCTGTGATCTTGTTATTTGTCATTTCTCCCTCCAATCCGGCAGGTCACAGGCATTATTCTTATCACCTTGATTATACATCTTTTCGAGAAATTTGTCAAGGCTTTAAAGTATCATTTCATTAAATTGCCTGTGATTTGCCTTTCATTGTTTATCTGTCTATTCGCCGTGCATATCCCCGCTTCGGCGGGGATAGTACAGCATTTTTGTTTATGCGGACAGTTTTGCAACGTCCTTCATTATGAGCCGCTTGACCAGTTCTTCAAGCGATTCCGTACCGTTAGGATTGAAAAACGTCCGAACGATGTAAGTCGTATGCTCGATCTTGTATTCTGATACACTGACAGGCTGCGGCTCGGTCTTGGTTTCTGCCGAATTCGCTACGGCGGGCGTGGTGATGAGTTCATTTCCTCTCAAATTAGCCTCCATTCCTTACCGACAAGCAGTATTTATCTTCGCTTGTCCGGTTTTGTTGTTTCCTCTTCCTTTTTTATTTCTGTAGTCTGATGTTGCCCCAAACGGCACAACAAAGCCTTACGGCGGCACACCTCCGTAAATATAAATCATTGTTTCTCGTCTCCAATCATCTGCTCTTTTTCCTACGATGTGTTTCCTGTACTGTCGGTTTCTGGGCAGGGCTATCCTGTTTCGGTTCGTCCTGCTTTTGTACAGGTTCCGGAGCTTTCGGTTTCGGTACGTCACGTTTCTGAGCTGGAATCGTCTGAGCCTGTGTCTGTACTGGTTTTTCTTGTACAGGATTATTCGGCGTGGTCTCCTGCTGTGCTTTCTTCTCAACTATCAATTTACTGATGTAGTCGCCCTGCAATATATCATAGTAGGTATCAGATATTTCGTGAAGCGCTTTGACAAGATAGTCGTTATCATCAATCGTCCTCTGAATTTCTGCGATACGGTCATCGTAATCCTGTTTCTGAATTTCAAGCTGCCGCACATCTTCCGGAGAATTGATACCATGACGGGAAAGCGAGGACTTGGCAATTTGTAGCTTCATCTTCTCCGCGAGAGATTTGTCGGGCTTGTCCTCCAGCTCTCGGAAATTATCATACTGTTTCAGCAGATCATCAATCCGATGTTGTTCCTTTGTGAGAGCGTTAAATTCCTTTACCGCCTTATCATGCTCCTTCTGTGCTTCCTCCCTTTTTGTTCTGACCTCGCTTATGGAATGGATTTTCAGCTTGTTGATAAGCGCGAGCTGTGCTCCCAACTGAAATACATCACAGTCGTTGTTCGGCAGGTACTCCAGATCGTCAACGCGCTTGTTCTCTTTCTTTGTTCCGTCGACTATGCGCTTGGCGAGCTGTGTGATAACACTCGCAAAGCAGATAGTCAGGGCTTGTCCCTTGTTGTATGCGTCCTCGCGTGTGGCGTTACCCAAGTCGTCCTTCCATTTAATTCTTGATGAAATGTTTTCGATAGTATAGTCTTCGCCGAGCGTTTTCAGCCGTGTGAAATTCTTCTGATCCGGAGCTTTGATAGCTGTGTATTTCCCGTACTTGAACACATAACCCCGTTCTTCGAGAGTACAAGCAAGCTCATCATAATTCTTGCAGGACAGCACAAGTGTGTCGATCTCTTTCTTGATCTTTTCTTTCCATGATGTACCCTTGCGGCGAGCGTCCCACTCCTTGTAAGTCATACCGAGGTGCTTGTTGTTCATGATCGGCTGAATGCCAAAGGCAAGGCATACCCTATCGGAATGTTCACGTATCTCTGCAAGCGTCTTTTTGTTGCTGTTGAACTTGCGTCCGTCGATTCCGTAGGTGTTGATGATGATGTGGTTGTGGATATGCGCCTTGTCAACATGAGTGGCAACAACCGCCTGCACGTTATCTCCGAAGGCTTTTCGCATAAGTGACAAACCTATGCGGTGGGCAAGTGCCGGATCAACATTGTCATCGGGAGAAAACGACTGGACGTAGTGAAGCAGCTTCACGTGCGCTTTGCCGTTTTCAGGAACCGGCTCGTTGAACTTGTGGTGCGTGAAGTTTTCATATATGAATTTCATGTTCAGGTATGCGTCCTCTGCGTTGGTCATGCAGTTGTAAGAGTTGCACCAGAACATTCCTTCGGTTTTCTCCGGGTTTAGGATATATGCGATGCGCTCCTTCATTCTTGTGTGGATAGCTTTGCATTTAATGTATGGCATAACTGCTCGAACTCTCCCTTCATTTTTTCGTAGTCATCGGCGTAGATACTGTGCAGTTCCTCGCTTTTTTAGCGAGCTGATTGATGTTCGTGCCGATCTTCTTCAGCGTATTTATCAGCAGCGCCCACTCTTCCGGTGCCCTTGCGATCGTGACTTTATCCGTGAGGGTCGCCTGCCGTATGTACTCGGAAGTCGTGATGTTGAATCGGGCAGCCCACTTTTCTATTAGCTCCCATTCTTTCAGATCAAATATGACCTCTTTGCGTTTTATCTGTTTGTACTTTCTCATTTTCTTGTCTCCTCTCCATTTTTCGGTTTCAGGCAGCGCCTGACGCTGCCGCGGGGTTAAGCAGTTCCGTCCTCCGGAGCTGCGAAAAAATTTTATGGGGGTCCCCATAAAATTTCAGAAAGTATCCGGATACTTTCTATGCTTGCTGAAACGACTTTTTTAAGCCGGTTTACGGATACCGGCTGTTTCGTGTTTTTCGCGACCTCGCGGTCGCTTGGATTTCTCTGCATTGGATTCACCTCCTGCGGTCTCGAAAATTTATCCTCTCATATATCTAGGGCTTTTCCGGGCGTTTTTGTTCCGCTTACTTAACATTTTTGTATGATTGACTATGCGGGGCAGTCAAATTACAGTTTTCGCTGTGCAATATATAGATGACGGGAAGCTGAAAAACAGTCCCCCCATAAGTCCCTACAAAAAACGGCAAAAATGGGACACATTTTGGCGGCAAAATGAAATTTTCTACATTCCTTACAAAAGAACAGATATGAAACTGTGCAATATTCAGATGTCGGGGCAGGCATTTCGGTATGTCGGATATGCGCTGCGAAATCAATGCCCCTCACTAATAGGGAAAATTTAACATCATTTTTTAAGGTTAAAAACGCCGTATTTCCACACTATTTGAAAAATTCGTAAAATATGACAGGTTAAGAGTTTTATACATCTCCCGGAGTTGTATATTTTTACTCTGCTTCGTCGGTTCCGAATTGCGGTCACAAACAGGTCGATATAAATGTCCTCTCACTATATTGGAGAGCCAAAAGGCGTTTTTGCGGTATGATTCACGAAATTTTCATTTTAATTCTGCGTTATCACCAATGGCAGGGAACTAAATTTATACAACCGTCACATAGGAATCGGCGGCAGCGGGGGCGGACTTTCCTTATGCGGTACGTTATATTTCTAGAATTTTAAGTCCTTTCATAATGGGGGACAAAAAATATAATAATTATCGGGTACTTCACAGAACTTTCATCATAAATCTACGTTATGACCAATCGGGGGTTGCGAGTTTTGTGAAAAGTCACGCAGAATCACTTCAAATTACACTGCCCTTCATAAGGGGGGAAATATCACGCCCGAAATTGGGGGCATTTTGCCATAGCTTTGAATAAAATCTCCGATATTACCAATCAGGGACAGCTGGTTTTGTGCAGAAACGACATAGAAAACAACTTTGTCCGCGTCGGCATTTCCGAATTAAGATAAGTATAGCATGCCGGAAAGACCTGTGCCGTATATGCCATCCCGAGACCTAACCCGACCACAGCCACTGGGGCAGCTGGAAAACGGTGCAGGAGCGCCGTGCAAGAATACTGTTGCATTTGACTTTTTTACCGACAAATGATATAATAATACAGATAGTTTTAATAATATTAAGCTTATTATTGATACAACTTCAATATAAATCCGATAAATTATTTTAGTAAAAAGAAACATAGTGGGACGTCCGATTAATACAGAGGTGCTATGATGAAGAACAGTGTTATTGAGCTTATTCTGAAAATCAAGGAGTGCCCGGGAATGTATATAGGAACTGTCTCGGTCGAAAGGCTCAGAATATTTCTTGAAGGCTACTTTCATGCGATGCGAGAAAATGGTCTGGACTGTGAAAAAGATGCGTATGATGAGTTTAACAAGTGGTTTAGAAATAAATACCAGATAACGGATTCAATACTATGGGATCGTTATCTTTCCGATACCATACACGATCAAAATGAAGCGTTCAATACTTTTATGAGGGAATTCGAGATGTTTTTGGATCAAAAACAGTTACTGAAATAAATGAGGTGTGACCATGAACTACGAATTACTGCACAAGTATTATTACAGCGCGGAAGAGATCGATCAGCTGTATAATATGCAGTTTGAACAGCTCTCGCCGGAATGGCTGAACAAATTAAAAAAGCAGCTTGAAGATAAATACGGTATAAGACTGATAGCTGTCGAACATAAAAAAGATCGTAACCAAGTATGGCTGTATGTGTTTGACCTGCAAGACCGGAAAAAGCTGAAAGAAAATTTCGGTATCTGCATCGGCGGGATAAAAAGCTGGGAATTGGCACTCTTTGATCTTTGCCCTCCCGATGCCGATGTAAACAAAGATACCGAGTTTTATGTCGCCCTGAATATGTTTACTTTTGACGCGGTACATACATTGAAGCACGACCATTCGCAAATGATACATGACATTGTAAATGATGCCATAAAAGATTATAAAGTATATGAACTTAACTGCGAGAGCAGAGTGGAAATAATCTTTGACACGAAAGAAGAAGCGCGGCGGTTCCTTCTTTCGGGGATAAGACCCGCACTGATACATTCATGCTATATGAAACTTAAACCTTATGATAAATACAATGTTCTCGAAGAACGGAATATAAGCATATTCGTTGAGTATTATGAGCATTACGTAAATACAAATATGTGGGGCAGGTGGGTCGAAGATATGAACAGTGACGATGTCGCCGCATACGAGAACGAAATATTGAACGGGACTTGAATATGTGATAAAGCTATTCCGTGTTTGAAGAAAATGAAAGCTTTAGCACAAAAACTGCCGGGCAGTTCTAAACTGTCCGGCAGTAATTATGCTATCTGTTTCTTCAACCATTCAGGAATTTCCCTACCACGTATCGTAAAATGCGGTACGGGGCTTGCCTTTGTATAGCGCTTAAAATCGGCATTTTTACTGCTTTTTTGTATATCACCAATAATTATCGGTTCCAATACCGATTTTCCCGCAAACGATACCGGTTTCGCCCGACTATGATACTACGGATTCCGTGCTTCCAAAAGCCTACATCAATCGGCACAGAAAATGATACTGCACCGATACTAAATCTGCGAAAAAGTGATGCCGAAGCGCGTTTTCATCGCCTCTGTCCGCCGAGTATAGCCAACCCAATAAAATTACGGCGGCCAGAGGCGATAGGCAGGTAGCACCGCTGGCTATACAAATCCCGACTAACGGCGGGCTTTGCATAGACTGCGCGGTACTACCTGCTCAGGAGGGAGCGCCCTCCCGAGACCTACCCCGATCACAGCCGCAGGGACGGCTGAAAAACGGCGCAGGAGCGCCGAACAACGACTGCAAACAAAAAAGACGCAAAGCATTTCGCCCTGCGTCTTGTCATTATTTAGTCTCTCCTCATAAACAAAAATAACTTGTAGATATAGCCAAACGGAGAAGAATGTGATATAATAAAAGTGCAAGGAAAAAAACGAAAACAGAGCAAAAAGCTTGCACTTTTCAGGAGAACGCTATGTATAAGAAGAAC
>JAGBLA010000052.1 GCA_017635675.1 Ruminiclostridium sp. | reverse complement strand
GGATATGCATACCCGTGAACTGCTTTCAGGAGGCTTTTTATTCTCTGAATGTTTTCTCGCTTTTCGGAAGAACGCAGACTGACGAAGAGGTTCGTTTCGCGGTACGCAAAGCCAGATCTCTCGGACTTAAAGTATGCCTGAAACCTATGGTGGACTGTCTTGACGGCTCATGGAGAGCGCGCATAAACTTTCCGACGGAGAACCGCGAATACTGGAGGTCGTGGTTCGCTTCATACACAAGGTTCATGCTTTATTACGCAAAGCTTGCTGAGGAAGAGGGCTGCGAAATGCTGTGTACGGGCTGTGAAATGGCGGGCATGGATTCACAGACTGAATACTGCCGCAGGCTTATCTCCGACGTAAGGCAGGTGTACAGCGGCACCGTGATGCATAATATAAACCACGGCGATGAGTTTCGGTTCCCGTGGCTCGGAGATGTTGATATTATCGGCATTTCGGCTTACTATCCCGTTTCGGAGAAGGAAGACCGTTCACTTGACATGATGCGCCGCAAATGGTCAGAGCACCGTGAGAGGGTAAAAAAATGCAGCGAACACTACGGGAGACCTGTAATGTTCGCTGAGATAGGTGTGCGCAATGAGCGTGGCTGTACAATGTACCCGTGGGATTTCAAAGACCGCCCTGATGTTCCTGCCGATGAGCGCGAGCAGGCGGATTTCTACCGCAGCGCTATGGAGACCATGTGGAATGAGCCGTATTTCAGAGGTTTCTTCTGGTGGGATTGGAAAGCGGTACTGCCGCCGTATGAAAGGGCGGGGGAGAACCGCGATTTCACGATCTACGGCAAGGAAGCGGAAACGGTCCTTAAAGAATGGTACACCGCAAAATAAAAGCGTCATTCATGCAGATCGGTCATATCCACATCGGGAACGATCTGAAGAGTATAGTCCGGATACAGCGCTCCGACCTCCTCGTAGAGTGTCGTGAGCGCTTCTTTTCTGTCAACGTCGAAGCTCACGACAGTATCGAAACGGATAGTCTTTTTCTCCGTATCTGCGTAAAAGCCGTGCATCTGTAAAGCCCAGTCGTGGGAAAGCACCTTGCCGCGTATGGTATCGCGTATCTTCGCTGCTTCATCGTCGGTCGTGTTGTAGGAATAAACGCCTATTCCTGTAAGGATTATTCCTGTTTTCCGGAAAACGCTGAGCTGTATGCGGCGGGTGATCTGATCCACCTTATCCACTGTCAGGGTATCGGGAAGCTCGATATGGAGGGAAGCGTAATCCCTGTCGGGACCGTAGTTGAAGAATGTGACATCGTAAACTCCCCGCACTTCTTCTTCCTCGCAGACTATATGCTTAAGGTTTTTTGCGGCTTCGGCGTCACCGCGTTTTCCGATTATCTCGTTGACCGTATCGACCATCATTTCGATACCGGCTTTGATTATAAATCCCGAAATGATGACACCTACGTATGCTTCGAGAGAAATGCCCCAGATCAAGAATATTATAGCCGAAATAAGCACGGAGGAAGAAAGTATGGCGTCAAATGAAGCGTCCGAACCGGATGCTATGAGCGCCCCCGAGTTGACCTTTCTGCCCTGTTTTTTGACGTATGCGCCGAGTATAAGCTTCACAGCTATCGCAACAGCGATTATGACGAGGGATATGATACTGTAATCGGGCGTTTCGAGTTCAAATATCTTCTTCACCGACTCCACCAGAGATGTAAGACCTGCGTAAAGCACGATAGCCGCAACGATCATCGAGCTTAAGTATTCTATTCTCCCGTAGCCCATGGGGTGTTTTTTGTCCGGCGGTTTTGCACCGAGCTTTGCGCCTATTATGGTGACTATCGACGAGAATGCGTCCGACAGATTGTTGACCGCGTCGAGAATAACGGCTATCGAACTGGAAATAAATCCCACAAAAGCCTTGAACCCCGCAAGCAGCACATTTGCCGCTATGCCGATGACACTTGTTCTTACGATTATCTTTTCGCGGTCGGACGAGGCTGTGGAGATATCATTTGTCTGTTCGTTCATTTTTAGTAAGTTCCTCCGGGTATCAGATCTTTCAGTTATACATTATTATACAACAAGATCCGTAATAAGTCAATATAGGGAACCTCTAAAAACCCATTTGAGAGAAAAAGAACTGCTTGCACCAACTGCTTCGTCAAGTCTCCCAGAGCCTTTCCTTGCATTTGGCGCAATCATCTCATTTTCTCTATTCAAAGCGGTTTTTAGAGGTACCCTATAGATAAACGACACAGTGCGCTGTCGGTTTCCTGTCGTTTGTTTATAATAGAAATTTCTGCGTTTGTTACAGGATAATAAGCCTTTCAAACGTAAAAAATGTCTGTTTTATCATATTTTTCGATTTTTTGAAGAAAAATGTTGACAAACAGTTATAAATGCGCTATAATATTTGTAATTTCCCGGGAGATGTTCCGCGGAAAAGAAAAAACAACAAAAGGGAGTATTTATCCATGACAAAGACAGAGCTTATTTCTGCTATCGCAGAGAAGACAGAACTCACTAAGAAGGATTCCGGTCTTGCACTTGACGCTATTACATCTATCATCACTGATGAGCTTGCAAAGGGCGGCAAGATCCAGCTTGTAGGTTTCGGTACTTTTGAGACACGTGAGCGTGCAGCAAGAACAGGTATCAACCCCCAGACAAAGAAGAAGATAAAGATCAGCGCTACTAAGGTTCCCGCATTCAAGGCAGGTAAGGCTCTTAAGGACGCTGTTGCAAAGTAAGGTTTTAAGACCGGCACAACGGAGGTCACGCTATGTGACCTCTGTTTTTTTAGATATACTGGACTGCTGACTGTATCATAAGGAGAAGAATATGGACATAATTGCAATATCAAAGCCCGGTACGCCGAAGAGCTTTATGAAATACCACGAGGATACGCAAAGCCTGCACATAGGTACGCTCCCGGAGCATTGCTATTTCATTCCGTTCGGAAAGGAGCAGGATCCGTTTTCACTGCGTGAAGGCTCGCGGTATTTCGAGCTGCTGAACGGTGAGTGGGATTTCACGTATTACGGCAGCATCATCGACCTGCCCGATGACCTCGGTAAAGCTGCGGGGAAGATACCTGTACCGTCAAACTGGCAGCTTCACGGGTTCGACAAGCCCCAGTACACAAATGTATGTTATCCCATACCGTTTGACCCGCCTTATGTCCCCGACGACGACCCGGTGGGAGTTTACAGGAGAAGCTATACCCACAAACCCGACGGAATGCGGAAGATACTGTGTTTCGAGGGCGTTGACAGCTGCCTGTACCTTTATATAAACGGACGGTTCGCGGGGTATTCACAGGTCTCACATCATACTTCCGAGTTTGATATCACGGATATGCTCCGCGATGGCGAAAACACTATTACCGCTGCTGTGCTGAAATGGTGCGACGGCACATACCTCGAAGACCAGGACAAATTCCGTCTGTCGGGTATCTTCCGTGATGTTTATGTGCTTTCCAGACCCGAAAAAAGGCTGGAAAACTATCTTATAACAGCGGACGCGCAGGGTATGCTTCGGGTGAGCGTCAACGGCGCGGGCGCGAAGCTGCGGCTGTACGACGGTGATACGCTTATCTGCTCCGGAGAAGCCGCTGACGGCGGCATATACGAATGCAGCGTCAACGGCGTTAAGCAGTGGACAGCGGAAACGCCGTATCTGTACCGTCTTGAGCTTGAGACCGACACCGAGCTTATCGGAGAGCGTGTAGGATTTCGCAGCATAAGCATTGACAACGGCGTTCTGAAGCTTAACGGACAGCATATAAAACTGTTCGGAGTGAACCGTCACGACAGCTATCCCGATACGGGTTATTATGCCGACAAGGCAAAAATGCGCCGTGACCTCACGATGATGAAGCAGCATAACATAAACGCGGTGCGGACTTCGCACTATCCGAACGCGCCTGAGTTTTATGCCATGTGCGACGAGCTCGGACTGTACGTTATCGACGAAGCCGACCTTGAGAGCCACGGCTGTGTGAACGTTCACAACCACGGCAAGACATGGGACGACCCGGGAAGCTACAACGGTATAGCGCTCATAGCCAAAGACCCGATGTTCGGTAATGCGATACTTGACCGCGAGCGCCTTCTGGTGACACGCGATATCAACCGTCCCTGCGTTATTTTCTGGTCGCTTGGAAACGAGAGCGGCTACGGTGAGAACCTGCGCGAAGCAGCAAAGCTGATAAAGCAGCTTGACAGCACCCGTCCCGTGCATTACGAAAGCACTCATAAGCTCGACGACACATCGGACGATGTGCTCGACATGGTATCGGAGATGTACACATCACCGGACGATATACGAAAATTCCTTGCGCGTGAGGACGAGAAGAGACCGTTCGTTCTCTGCGAATACTGCCACGCTATGGGCAACGGTCCCGGGGACCTTGAAGACTACCACGAGCTGTTCATGACAAGTGACCGCCTTATCGGCGGACTTGTATGGGAGTGGGCGGATCACGCCGTCATTCTCGGAAAGACAGCGGACGGAAAGCCGAAATACGGCTACGGCGGCGACAGCGGCGAGCGGCATGACGACGGTAACTTCTGCATGGACGCGCTGTGCTATCCCGACCGCACTCCACACACGGGACTGCTTGAAGTCAAACAGGTATATCGTCCCGTTCGCGTGACATCAGACGGCACTCCCGGCAAATTCACGATAAACAGTCTGCTGCGTTTTATCGACGCGGGAGAGTTTTTAGACTGCAAATGGGAGATAACGGTAAAATACGGCGGGCGTAAAAGCGGCAGCTTCACATTCTCCGTACCGCCTATGGAAACTGCGGAGATAAACGTTCCCGAAGCTGCGGGAGCATTTGACGGCGACGCGTATATCCGCTTCGTCTTCACAGCGAAGAACAGTTACGGCGCGTTCAGCGACGGCGAAGAGGTCTGCTTTGACCAGATAAAGCTGTTCACAGCGGAAAGAAAGCCTCTGACGATTTCGGGTACAACGGTAAAGCTGTACGATACAAATAACGAGATACGCGTTACAAATACTGCAGCCGAGTATGTATTCAACAAGCGGACAGCCTGCTTTGACTCCATAAATATCGGCGGAGCGGGGAACATTCTCGAAAAGCCGATGAAGTTCAATTCCTTCCGCGCGCCGATAGATAACGATACCATGAAAGGCGACTGGTATTCCGCGCATCTCAATGACTACATCACCAAGGTCTATGACGTTAAGTGTGAGGAGCAGGACGGAAGCGCTGTGATACGCGTAAAGCAATCCTGCGGCTGGAGCATAGTTCAACCCTTTGCCCGTCTCGATACCGAGTACCGCATAAACGGTGACGGTGTACTTGAAGTCATCTGCAAGGCGGAGTTCTCCGACAAGGTGGAGCTTCTGCCGAGATTCGGACTGCGGCTGTTCCTGCCGAGACGCTTTGATAACGTGAGTTATTGGGGCTACGGGCCGTATGAGAGCTACATCGACAAGCACCGTGCGTCGTGGTTCGGGTATTTCACCGCACGCGTTGATGAAATGCACGAGGACTATATAAGACCGCAGGAAAACGGCTCACATTACGGCTGTGAGATGATGTCCGTATCGGACGGGAACACATCGCTCTGCATCACGAACGACGACGGCTTCTCATTCAGCGCATCGGAGTACACGCAGGAGGAGCTTGCGGCGAAACGTCATAATTTTGAGCTTGAAAAGAGCGGTTTCACCGTTATATGCGCGGACTTTGAAATGGCGGGAACAGGCTCTCACGCCTGCGGACCCGAGCTTGACGAAAAGTACAGGATAAAGCTTCCCGAGGTGCGCGGGTACATTCGCATAGAGCCGAAAAGCTTGGAGAATGTCTGATATCCGAGTTGACAGCCGTTGTTAAATATGGTATAATAGCAGCATAACGGAAATGCTTTCGGCGCGGCTGCGCCGGGCAGAACAGGAGGCAGGATATATATGAGGATACTGGTAACAGGCGGAGCGGGCTACATCGGCTCACATACGGTAGTATCGCTTTTGGAGAACGGATATGAAGCGGTAGTGGTGGATAACCTTGTGAACGCTTCGAGGAAAAGCATTGAGCGCGTAGAGCAGATAACAGGGAAAAAGGTTACGTTCTATGAGGCGGATACACTTGACCGTGAGGCTATGAAACGCATACTCGACACCGAAAAGGTAGATGCCTGCATACATTTCGCCGGTCTTAAAGCCGTGGGCGAGTCGGTGAAAAAGCCGTGGGAATACTACGAGAACAATCTGCAGGGAACGCTTGTGCTGGTCGATGAGCTCAGAAAGCACAATGTGAAGAACATCATCTTCTCTTCCTCCGCAACAGTTTACGGAGACCCCGAATTCATACCGATAACAGAGCAGTGTCCGAAGAAGTCCTGCACCAACCCATACGGCTGGACGAAATCCATGCTGGAGCAGATACTTACCGATATACAGAAGGCTGACCCCGAGTGGAACGTTATCCTTCTGCGCTATTTCAATCCTATCGGCGCGCACAAGTCGGGGCTTATCGGTGACAATCCCAACGGCATACCGAATAACCTTATGCCTTATATCACACAGGTGGCTGTGGGCAAGCTCAAAGAGCTGGGCGTGTTCGGCAATGACTATGATACGCCGGACGGCACGGGAGTGCGCGATTACATTCATGTAGTTGACCTTGCCGACGGACACGTTAAAGCACTTGACAAGATAAAGGAGAACTGCGGGCTCAAGATATACAATCTCGGCACAGGAAACGGCGTGAGCGTTCTTCAGCTCGTCAAGGCTTTTGAAGAGGCAACAGGGCAGAAGGTGCCGTATTCCATAAAGCCCCGCCGCGCAGGTGATATCGCAACCTGCTACGCTTCCGCGGAGCTTGCCGAAAAAGAACTCGGCTGGACTGCGAAGTACGGCATAAAGGAAATGTGCGAAGACTCATGGCGCTGGCAGTCCATGAACCCCAACGGTTTTGAGGACTGACTTCAACGAATAAGAATAAGACGCAGGCTCAATGTCCTGCGTCTTTTTTACCGTTATTGTTTTTTCAATTACCCGCGCCCTTGTACCACAGGCACATCATGGTAGTATCATCAAACCGCTCGGTATCTTGGGCAAAGCTGTCGATACCGCGGTTCATACCGATTATGATATCCTTCGGGGACTTGCCGTCCGTGCCGTCGAGCAGTTTTAACATTCTGTCGATGCCGAAATGCTCGCCCTCAGCGTTTTTGACATCTGTGACTCCGTCGGTGTAAATGAACAGATAACCGCCGCCGCTTATATCTATAGTATGATCCTCGTATGTCAGATCGTCCATAGTACCCACAGGAGGCATATTGTCACCTGTCACGAGCGAGAATTTCCCGCTCCCGTCATTTATGGCGGGGTATTCATGTCCTGCGTTCGCATAGGTTATGATACCGGAATTGAGATCAAGTATGCCAAGCCACACGGTGATGAACAGTCCCATTTTGTTGTCTTCGCAGATCTGTCGGTTCACATCGCGCAGTATCTCGGCGGGAGTTCCGGAAAGCAGTGCCCGGTCATGAAGTATATTCTTTGATACTGCCATGAAAAGCGCCGCGGGAACGCCCTTGCCCGATACGTCTGCCATGACGAGGGCAAGGTGGTCACGGTCGATGTTGAAGAAATCGTAGAAATCTCCGCCGACATTCTTTGCGGGTATCATGGACGCGTTCATCTCAAATCTGTCATGGAACTCAAAGTCCGAAGGCATCATGTTCTTCTGCATTTCAGCGGCGACTTTGAGCTCTTTGGTTATCTTTTCTCTGAGGAAACGCTGGTAATTCAGTGTTACAAATCCGCCGAATCCCATGCTCACGGTATTGGTGATGCTCGATGTCCTTGAATATTCGTTGATGTCATAGCCGCTGTAAGAGTAGCAGATATACCCGAACGGTTTCGACATGAAATCAAGGGCATTGAAGATAATGGGGTACCCGGTGTTAAGCCGCCGTTCGATGTCAGGTACAAGCTCTCCGGGAGCGAGCTTTATACAAGGCGTATCTTCGTGGTACGCGTCGTACAGAACACAGTGTTTCTCACCCATTTCCTCGGTATTGAAGAAGTTCCTGCCGGTGTTGAAACATTTCGTGTCCATGATGCAGCACATATCGTGCATAAGATAATGTTTAAGTGAGGCGGAAGCCTGCTCCGGGGATTCGGACATCTGAATGCTTGTAGATACGTCGTAAAGCATACGGATATCGTCCTGATAGCGGTAAAACTTGTTGTTGATACCTTTCACCTTTATGCTGTAATCGGTCGGAACATATTCACAGCCGCAGGAGGCGTTGGGTGCTATCCTCGGGATAACGAAACTGTCGTGGGGCGTCTGACCGTCGAGTATAGCGGCGATACATTGAGCCGCGGCTTCTGCGAGGTCTGTGCTGTCGCAGCCGGCGGTAGAAAGCTGAGGTGAGCACATAAGAGCCTCCTCGATACCGTCGAACCCGGTGACGATGACCTGTTCCGGCACCTTTATTCCTGCCTGTATGAACACATCACAGACATTGATAGCCATAACGTCATTGGCACAGATGACAGCCTCGGGGATATTACCGCTGTCGATAAGTTTCTGAGCGGCTTCACGGGCGGGAAGCGACCAGAATTCACCGTAGCTTACCATGCTGTCATCGAAAGCTATGCCGTTTTCCGTGATGACATTTCTGAATATTTCTATCCTCGCGTCGGAGAATTTGTTGTTTCTGGCTCCTGCGATAAAGTGAGGCTTTCTGACATGATGCACCTCGATAACATGGCGCACCACCTGCTCAAATCCCTTTTCGTAGTCAAATGAGATGCTGACAGTCCCTTCATATTTTCCGTCGATGACTATCACAGGGCAGGAATATTCCGACGCTCTTTCGATAAGTCTTCTTGAAACTTTGTCGCTTTTGATCTTTTCGTCCATTAAAACAAGACATTCTATCCTGTCGTAAGGGATTATGTCAAAAACATAGCTTTCCGGGGATTTTCGCTCCTCTATCCAGTACAGATCGGTATTCAGAGCAAATATCATTACGCAGCAGTCAAGAGGTCTGAGATACTCGTTGAGCTGTTCGAGAAAGTTGTGAAGCTGGTTGTCCGATATTCTTGATGTACATACCGCAATCACTTTTTTTCCGTTTATCATAATGTTCACCGCCAAACTGCATACTTATCATATTATATCATGTTTCGATGCTTATTGCAAGCATATCCTCAGATAGTTTACAATAATTTGAAAAAGCGCTGTTATCCGATATGGGCAGCAGCGCTGTCATTACTGTTCATGATTCTGCTCATGGCGTCGTAGTCAAATTCCTTTGCCGCCCGTATAAGTGCCTCACAGCGTTTTTTGTCGCTGTCGGGGAAACTGAATCCCTCCAGACCGCCGACTATCTGCATCGCGCTTTCATAATCCTCCACCGAGAGAAACTCGCGTATCAGCGTGTATGCTTCATTGAGCCCGTCCCCGGTTATAAGCGGAAGACTGTCGCTGACGAGCAGCGGGGCAAGCTGCTTGCCGAGAGCTCTGCACCGCGAGAACAGCTCGCCGCAGCGGGAGTTCAGCTTTTCCGTGTCATTCGCGTTTCCCGCCGCTTCAAGCTCCTCCGCGAGCGCGCCCAGCTTCATGGCACCTATGACCCGCGATGTGCTTTTGAGAGAATGTATCCTGACTGTCGCGCCCCGGATATCTCCGTTTTTCAGCATAGCTTCCGCGTCGTCTGCGGCGGATATCACAGACCCGGCATAAGTTGTGAGCGCAGAGAGGTATGTATCATCAGAACCGCAGTGCAGCAGGCCGCTGCTCACATCTATCTCCCCGATCTCGCTGAGCCATTCCGGGAGCATGATCCCGGTATCTGTGGGAATTTCGCTGTTTTCCTGCTCGGCGGTATCGTCGGCTGCGCTGTCCGTGTCCGGTCTGATGTTCCACAGCATATCCCTGTTTTTCCAGACCATGATGCCGCCTTCCTGGTTCATCTTGTATTCCGGGTCGTCGTCTATCATACCGAGCAGGATCTTTGCGATATCCGGGTCAAACTGTGTGCCGCTGCAGCGCTCTATCTCGGCTCTTACCGCCTCCTGTGAGCGGGGAGTGGAGTATGTGCGCCGCGATGTCATAGCGTCATAACAGTCCGCGAGACATATTATCCGCGCGGCTTCGGGGATATCGCTCCCCGCGAGCCCGTCGGGGTAGCCCGTGCCGTTGAACTTCTCATGGTGTGAGCGCGCACCCACCGACAGATCGGGCATTTCCTCGATAGAGCTCAGAATGTCATAGCCTATGACGGTGTGTTTCTTTATCTGCGCGAATTCCTCGTCCGTAAGACGGGAGGTCTTGTTCAGTATTTCCTCGCTCACGCCGATCTTTCCTATATCGTGCATGAGCCCCATTTCGAATATCTTTTCCTGTTCGGCAAAGCTTTTGCCCATTCTGCGGGCTATCTCCGCCGAATAGTCCGCGACTCTTCCGGAATGACCGTTGGTATAATGGTCTTTCGCATCGACCGTCTTTGACAGGGCTATCATCATTTCGAGGGATAGCCTGTCGGCTCTTGCGGTCTGCCGTGTGACCTCGCTTTTCAAGCCCGATTGATAGTGATACAGGTCGATAACGCGTTTTGAGCGCTGGATAAGCACCTCCGGCACAAAGGGCTTGCGGACATAGTCTGACGCTCCGCAGCGGAAGGCTCTGACCTCCATATCCTCGCTGGTCTCGCCGGTTATGAACATCACGGGTATATCGCGGGTCGTCACCGAGCTTTTCAGAGCTTTCAGCACATCGAATCCCGATTTTCCCTCCAGGTTTATATCCAGCAGTATCAGATCAGGCAGCTCTTCTTCCGCAGCAGCGATACCGTCGGTATCATCGGCGCGGCATATCACACGAAAAAAAGGCGCAAGTATCCTCTGCGCCGTATCACGTATCAGCTTATCATCATCTATGACCAGGACTGTCGTCTGTCTGCGGCGGATATTGTCCGGTGTGGTTTGCTGCATATCATTTCCCGCCTTTCATTGCTGATTATGATTATACTACACATATTTCCTTTTGTCAATACGGCGGTTTCAGCCTTTCACAGGACGTTGACATACTGCTGCGAATGTGATAAAATAGAATAAGTATTCATCGAGGAGTGACTGTGATAATGAAGTTCAAAAAGCTTACGGCGGCGTGCCTTATTGCGGCGGCTGCACTTACGGCAGGCTGCGGGAGCCTTGAAAATGTACCGATGTCAACAAAGTCAGCGGTCTCATCGACCGCGGCAGCGACAGCTCCGCAGGAAACGCCCGCTGCGTCGTCTTACGAAGAGATACGCACGATAGCGGCAGAGGTATTCGCAGAGGGTGAACCGGAGCCGCAGCCGCCCGAGGACAGCAGCGTGCGGCTGCTGTTTGCCGGCGACAATCTTATACATACGCCCATATACAGGATAGCGCACGAGACAGCGGGGGGAGATGGGTACGACTTTTCACCCGCCTACGCAAATCTCGGGACGCTCATAAGCGACGCGGACATCGCAGTGCTAAATCAGGAGACCATAATTTCCGATGATTTTGAGCCTGATACCTATCCCTCGTTCTGCACTCCTACGGAAATGGCGCACGACATGATAGACCTTGGTTTTGACGCATTCTCCATATCGAACAATCACGTGCTCGACAAGGGAGAAAAGGGGCTTCTCTCGACGCTTGACTTCTGGGAGAGCATCTATCCCGGAGTACCGGTTTACGGCGCGTACAAAAGCGAGGAAGATATGAACATTCTCCGAATTCTCGAAGTGAACGGCATATCCTTTGCGTTTCTCGGGTACATGGAGCACACCAACGGGCTGTCGCTTCCCGCTTCCTCACCGTGCAGGGTGGTATATACCTCCGAGGAGGAGCTTATCGAACAGCAGGTGCGCCGTGCCGCAGAAGCCGCGGACTGCGTTATAGTGAGTGTGCATTTCGGCATCGAGGTGAGCAATATCATCACCGACGAGCAGAGATCCTTCTCGCGCAAGCTCGCGGATTGGGGAGCGGACATCATCGTCGGCACTCAGCCCCACACGATACAGAGTATGGAATACATAGACCGTGCGGACGGCAGCAGAGCGTTCGTGTTCTATTGTCTCGGCAACTTCATTTCGACTATGGACAACCCTCTTTCAATGGCGGAGATACTCGGACGCATTACCGTGGAAAAGAGCGGCACCGACGGTACGATAACGCTCACGCAGCCGGACGCCGTGCCGCTTGTGGATCATTTTGACCGTACTTATTCGTATGTGGGAGTTTACCCGCTCGACAAGTACACGCCTGAAATGGCGGCAAAGCACGCTATTGACGGTGTGAGCTGGGACTTCCTGCTGAAACTGTTCCGTGAGAATATCCCGAGGGAGTACATGGCTGAGGAATATGTGCCGATGATATATGAATAAAAGACTTGAAAAAAATGCAAATGTATGTTATAATGTAAGATACTGTTGATGATCGGAGGATCAGGACCCATGGCTATCAGGAATATAGGCGGCGAGGAGCTTGAAGAGCAGCGCCTTTTTATGCAGCGTGTACGTGCGGTGACCCACGTGTGGGATCACAAGCCGCTGGCATACACCCACAGCTACGGCTGTCAGCAGAATGTGTCGGACTCCGAGAAGCTTGACGGTATGCTTGAAAAAATGGGGTTCGGCTTTACTGATACCCCTGAAAAAGCGGATCTGGTACTGTACAACACCTGCGCTGTGCGGGAAAACGCCGAAAACAGGGTTTTCGGCAATGTGGGAGCGCTGAAAGTGCTCAAACGCCGTTCACCTGACATGGTGATAGCCGTATGCGGCTGTATGGTGCAGCAGGAGCATATAGCGGAGCGCATGAAACAGCGCTTTCCGTATGTCGATCTAATCTTCGGAACGCACGTCATGCATAAATTTCCCGAATTGCTGTACAGTATATATGAAAAACGTGAACGTGTCATCAGCATACCCGAGTGTGACGGCGTTGTCGCGGAAGGGATACCTGTACGCCGTACAAGCGGTTTCAGGGCGAGTGTGCCGATCATGTACGGCTGCAATAATTACTGTACTTACTGCATCGTTCCGAAGGTACGCGGACGTGAACGTTCGCGTGAGCCCGAGGCTGTCATCTCCGAGGTGAGAGAGCTGACGGAGGGCGGCTGTAAGGAGATATTGCTGCTCGGACAGAACGTGAATTCCTACGGAAATGGCAGCGAGGTAAGCTTTCCGGAGCTTCTCAGACGGCTGGACGCGCTTGAGGGTGATTTTGTGATCAGCTTCATGACCTCCCACCCGAAAGACTGTTCACATGAGCTGATAGATGTGATCGTCGACAGCAGACATATCTCGCACCACCTGCATCTCCCGGTTCAGAGCGGCAGCGACAGGATACTTAAGCTTATGAACCGTCATTATGACACGGCACGGTATCTGGAGCTGGTGGACTACGCACGTTCAAGGATAGAGGATATACAGCTTACAACTGATATAATCGTAGGTTTTCCCGGTGAGACCTATGAGGACTTCACGAAGACCCTTGACCTTATGCGCCGTGTGAAGTACGACAGCGCGTTCACGTTCATATACAGCAAGCGGGCAGGAACAAAAGCCGCCGAAATGGACGACCCGATCTCCGACGAGGAAAAGGGAAGGTGGTTCAGAGAACTGCTTGACGTACAGGGCGCAATAGGCGAGAAAGCCTACGAGCGGTACGTGGGAAGAACGATGAGAGTGCTGTGCGAGGGCAGGGGAAGGACTGATGAAACCCTGCTTACGGGCAAGTCGCGGCAGAACATCATTGTTGATTTCGCGGGAAGTGACGACCTTATCGGTAAGTTCGTTGATATTAAAATAACAAAGGCGCTGCCGTGGGCGCTGGTGGGAAAACAGTGTAATTCATAAAAGGAGAATAAAACTATGGACGCATTACATGCAGCAAGAGAGCTCGGAAAGGCTATACAGGCGGATCCGCGTTATAAGGATTACGTTGCGGCGAAGGAAGCGAACGATGCCGACGAGGAGCTTCAGAAGCTCATTTCGGCTTTCAGCGCAAAGAGAGCCGCGCTTCAGACAGAAATGTCAAAGGAGCCCGAGGAACAGGACGGGGAAAAGATCCGTACTATGAACAAAGAAATGCAGGACGCTTACGGAGAGGTCATGAAGAACGTAAACATGGCGAATTTCGCGGTAGTCAAGAACGCGTTCGATATCCTGCTCAATGAAGTGAACATGATAATTTCCATGAGCTGTGAAGGAGAGGATCCCGACACCTGCGACCCTCACGCGAGCCACGGCTGCGGCGGGAGCTGCGCGACCTGCGGCGGCTGCGGCTGACAGAAGCAACATCACAGTTAAGACAGAGGGTGAACAGGAGTGCCGGGAAAGAACGAGGGCGAAAAAAAGACCACGCCGATGCTTGAACAATATCTGAAAGTTCGCGAGGCATACAAGGACTGCATAGTATTTTTCAGGCTCGGAGATTTCTACGAGATGTTCGGTGAGGACGCGGAGAATATATCGAAGGAGCTTGAGCTCACGCTCACCGCGCGGGCTGGCGTGCCTATGTGCGGCGTTCCGTACCATTCGGTGGAGCAGTACATCAAGCGCCTTATCGACAAGGGATATAAGGTGGCTATCTGTGAGCAGCTTGAAGACCCCGCGCTTGCCAAGGGACTTGTTGAGCGTGATGTGATACGCGTGATAACTCCCGGTACTTTGTATGAGGACAGTATGCTCGACGAGGGCAGGAACAATTATATTTCCTGCTTTTATGTGGAGAAGGACGTCTGCGGCATGGTATTCGCGGATATTTCCACCGGCGAGTTCCATGCTTATGAAAAGCGGGGAAAGCAGCTTGAACGCGACATAATCGCGGAAGTATCGCGGTATGTGCCGGCAGAGCTTATATTCAACGATTCGTTCCTCGATTGCAGGGAAGTGAACAGTTTCGTGCATTCACGGTTGGAGAAGGCTGTGGGCAGCCTTCTTGACAATGAGGATTTCTCGCTCAACGACGGAAAAGCGCTCATAGAGCAGTATTTCGACGAACCCGCACAGGCGGACAGGCTTGAACAGACGCCGCTTGCGAAAAAGGCGCTGTTCGCTGTGTTCAGATATATAAACGAGACACAGAAGGCGCAGATACGCCGTTCGGTGCGGCTCACCGTGCATTTGTCCGACGATTATATGGATCTCGGCATTACAGCAAGACGCAACCTTGAACTTACCGAAACAATGCGCAACGGTGAGCGCAGGGGTTCGCTCATGTGGGTGCTGGATAAAACTAAGACTGCTATGGGAAGGCGTAAGCTGCGCCGCTTCATCGAGCAGCCGCTGCTTTCCGTGACTGCCGTGCTTGAACGGCTTGACGCGGTTGAGCGCATATTCTCGGACTACGTTTTGCTGGAAGAGATACGTGAGTGTCTGACAGGCATATATGACCTTGAAAGACTGATAACGAGGGTGGTTTACCGTGCGGCGGGACCTCGTGATGTGGTGTCGCTCGGGCGCACCTGCCGCTGCATACCTACGCTGAAGGAAAAACTTGCGGAAGCACAGGGCGTGAAGCTGCTTGAAAAGCTCAATGGGCTGATAAATCCGCTTATCGAGATAGCTACGCTTGTGGATAACGCCATAGCGGACGACCCGCCCGCGCTCACTAAGGACGGCGGATATATCCGCGACGGTTTCAACAAGGAGCTGGACAGGCTCCGCGGGATAGCGAGCGGCGGCAAGGACGTGCTTGCGGAGATAGAACAGCGGGAACGTGAGGCAACAGGCATAAAGAACCTGCGTGTGGGTTATAACCGCGTATTCGGATACTATATCGAGGTCTCAAAGGGCAATATCCCGCTGGTTCCCGAGACCTACATACGAAAGCAGACGCTTACCAACGGTGAGCGATACATAACCGAGGAACTGAAAAAGACCGAAAACGAGATACTCGGCGCAAACGACAAGATACTCGCGCTTGAAGCAGAGATATTCTCGGAGGTGCGGGATTTCATCTCATCAAAGCTTGAGATAGTTCAGCGGACTGCCGACGCGATAGCTTATGTCGATGTTCTTCAGAGCTATGCTTCGGCATCCCGCGAGAACAATTACGTCCGTCCGGATATATCTCTGGAGGGAGTTATCGACATCAAAGACGGAAGACACCCTGTTATTGAGAAGATACGCTCTGATACGGTATTCACGCCCAACGACGCGCTGCTTGACATCGGTGACAACAGGCTTCTGATGATAACCGGTCCGAACATGGCGGGTAAATCGACCTTCATGCGGCAGGTGGCGCTGATAACGCTTATGGCGCAGATAGGCTGCTTTGTACCGGCGCGCTCCGCGAGGATAGGCATCGTGGACAAGATATTCACCAGGGTCGGCGCGAGCGATGACCTTGCGGCAGGGCAGTCAACGTTCATGGTGGAGATGAACGAGGTCGCGGAGATACTCAAAAACGCTACGAAAAACAGCCTCGTGATACTTGACGAGATAGGGCGCGGAACCTCAACCTTTGACGGAATGAGCATAGCCAAGGCTACGGCGGAGTACATCAACAACAAGATAGGCTGCAAGACCTTGTTCGCGACACATTACCATGAGCTGACTGCGCTCGAAAAAAGCAACAAGGGCATACGCAATTACAGCGTCGCGGTGATGAAAAAAGGCGATGACATCAAGTTCCTGCATAAAATAGTTGAGGGCGGCACCGACAACAGCTACGGCATCGAGGTAGCGAAGCTCGCGGGACTTCCCGCGAAGGTGATAGCTGCCGCGAAGACCGCATTAAGAGATATAGAGCTGGGCTCGAAGATAGACCTTGAAAAGCGGCTCAAGGATGAGGAGGAGGACAAGGTCCAGTACGACTTCTCGTCGATCGCAAAGAACGATGTCATACAGGCGATAAAGAACCTTGACCTTGACGACCTTACGCCCCGTGAAGCCTACGCAAAGCTCGCGGAGTTCAAGGATATGCTGAAATAGCGTTGTGAGGAGAGAACTATGAAACGTGAACTCGGGATAGCACGCTGCGGACTTGCGTGCTGTCTGTGCAGCGAGAACGCTGATTGCAAGGGCTGCAGGCGCGACGGTTTTCTGGAACTGTCGTGGTGTAAGGACGCAGAATGGTGTGAAAACAGAAAGTGCGTCATCGAAAAAAGGCTGGCGGGCTGTTATGAGTGCGAACCGACGGACTGCCGCAAGGGACTTTACGCCGACAAGATAAAGCCCCGTGCTTTTGCGGAATTTGTCAGACGTTTCGGTATGGAGGAGCTTCTTGACTGCCTTGAACGCAACGAAAGGGCAGGTGTAATATATCACCGTGAAGGAATTATCGGTGATTATGATGATTTCGATGATACTGAAAAGCTTATCGAGTTTATAAAGACAGGAAAAAGATAGTATTACGGAATTTTGTGTTCACAGAACTTAGAAAGGTGTACAATTGGCAAAGATTAATCTGCTCGACAAGAGCGTATTTGAGCTTATCGCGGCAGGCGAGGTCATAGAGCGCCCCGCCTCCGTGATAAAGGAGCTTGTGGAAAACTCCATAGACGCGGGAGCTTCCCACATAACCGTAGAGATAAAGAACGGCGGCTCGTCTTTCATGCGTATCACCGATGACGGCTGCGGAATGGCGTTTGAGGAGATACCGACCGCGTTTCTTCGTCATGCCACAAGCAAGGTGAAGAGCGCAAAGGATCTTGACCGCATATTCACTCTCGGTTTCAGAGGTGAAGCGCTCGCGTCGGTAGCCGCAGTGGCTCATGTGGAGGTGCTCACAAAGGAGCCGGGATCGGATATCGGCGGCAGCTTCCGCATAAGCGGCGGCGAGGTGGAGGAGCACGAACGTACAGGCTGTCCGGACGGTACGACTATCATAATACGCGACCTGTTTTACAATGTCCCCGCCCGTCAGAAGTTCCTTAAAAAAGACGTTACCGAGGGCAATCAGGTACAGTCCCTTGTGGATAAGTTAGCACTTGCGCACCCGGAGATAGCTTTCCGTTTCATACGCGATAACAAATGTGTACGCGATACGAGCGGCGGCGGAGATTACTTTTCGGCAATATACTCGGTATTCGGCAAGCAGTTCGCGCTAAGTCTTATCCCCGTGGATTTCTCTCTGAACGACGTATCGGTGACGGGGTATATATCTTCGCCCCTGTTCACCCGAGGAAATCGTTCTTTACAGTATTTCTATGTGAACAATCGGTGCGTGAAGTCACTTGTGTGCATGAGCGCGCTTGAGGAGGGTTTCCGCAACAGCATCATGGTAGGGAAGTTCCCCGCCTGTGTACTGAACATCACCATGCCTCCGGAGCTTTGCGATGTGAATGTGAGCCCGTCAAAGACCGAAGTGCGTTTCGCCTATGACAAGGGAGTTTTCGACGCGATAAACTTCGGTGTCAAGAACGCGATACTCAATGCCGACAGCAAACGTGATGTGAAGCTTGAAAAGAAGGATATCCCCACTGTTCCCGCAGATACGAGGAGCAGTGAAAAGATACTTCTCGACAAGGCTCTGAAAGCTGTCGAGCGGGTCGTTCCCGGCACCGAGAACAATGAACAGTCCGCATTCCCCGAGCGTGTGATACCTGTTGAGCACAAGCCTGTTCATACAGTGGCGGAGGTCGCTCCGTTTCGCATACAGCATGAAGACGCGCCGTTTGTACAGCAGCATTTCACTGCACCGAAAAGCATAATAGCCGAGTATGAAGAAGAAGTACCCGATGAATCCGAAAAGCCGAAAGAGCCGGAGAAAACAGACGAAACGCCTATAGACGGAAAATCGCCCGATATTTCTGAGATAGCATCAGAAAATACGTTCAGATACATAAACTCTTCTTCATTTTCACAGAAACGTGAAAACGAGGCAGAGGCTGAGCGCGCGGGGATAACCGCTGCGCCGGTAAGACCGCGGCTGAAGGTGGTGGGAGAGGTCTTCGACACATACATAGTCTGCACGAGCGGTGACGAGCTGATAATGATAGACAAGCACGCCGCACATGAGCGGATAAACTTTGAAAGGCGCAGGAACGCGCTCATCACCTCGTCCCAGCTCCTTGCCGAGAGCGTTGAGGTCACACTCTCCGCCGAGCAGTATGCCGCCGTGCAGGAGCATACCGACCTGCTTGCCGATGTGGGGCTTGAGGTCATTCTGTCCGACGGGCTGAAATGCGAGATAACCGCGTCGCCGTCAGCTTTCACGGGAGGTCAGGGAGCGGTGAGCCCTGAGGATATGCTTATCCGCGCCGCGGACTGCATGGCTTCGGGAGATATGAACATAACCGCGGTGATATACGGTGATTTTCAGCATACCCGTGCCTGCAAGGCTGCGATAAAAGCACATGACAACAACACGCTTATCGAGCTTGAATCGCTTGCGAATGAAGTGTGGAACGATGAGCGCATACGGTTCTGTCCCCACGGAAGACCGATAATGCTGAAACTCTCTGAATATGAGCTTGAAAAGTATTTCAGCAGGATACAATGATATGAACAATAGCATGAACAAAATATTTGTAGTTGTGGTCTGCGGTCCGACCGCGTCCGGGAAAACAAGGCTTGCTGTCGATCTTGCGCTCGACCTTGGCGGAGAAGTGGTGTCTGCGGACTCGATGCAGATATACAAGGGAATGGATATAGCGAGCGCAAAGCCCACGGAAGCCGAAAAAAAAGGTGTCCCGCATCATCTCATGGACTTTCTCGACCCGAAACAGCCGTTCTCGGTGGCAGACTACGTTGAATTGGCGCGCAAAGCAATATATGACATACACTCCCGTGGGAAGCTGCCCATAATCTGCGGCGGCACGGGACTTTACATTGATTCGCTGATAGACAATATCATGTTTGATGACTCGGCGAGCGATCCCGAATACCGTGCGGAGCTTGAAAAGCTCGCGTCGGAGCGGGGTAACGGCTTTGTGCTTGAAATGCTGAGCGCGATAGACCCGGAAAGCGCGTCACAGCTCCATGAAAACAACCTTAAACGCATTATCCGCGCTCTTGAGGTGTACAAGCTGAGCGGGCTCACGATGACTGAGCAGAAAAGGCGCAGCCGACTTGAGCCCTCGCCCTACGAGCCGTGCATGATGATGATAGACTACCCGCGTGAGGAGCTTTATGAGCGCATAGACCGACGGGTGGATATGATGCTTGAAGCCGGGCTTGTCGATGAAGCGCGGGAGTTTTACAGCCGTGGGGAATGTTACACCGCGTCACAGGCGATCGGCTACAAGGAGCTTAAACCCTATCTTGACGGTGAGCTTTCGCTTGAGGAATGCGTAGGGACTTTGAAGCGGAATACACGCAGATATGCTAAAAGACAGCTGACATGGTTTAAAAAAGATAGTCGAATTGTACATATTTCGGCATCGAAAGACGTTGAATATGATAAAATTTTCAAAAATGCAAAAAAATTAGTAAAAACATATAGCTTTTTATAAAAAAATGTGTTATAATAATCTGTATGGTATTGTGAAGTGGTGTTTTCCGAGTGCGGAAAAGCATTCAGGAACCTTTCACAGCCTTAATCGGAAGCGGTGCGGCGCTCTGAATCCGCACGGAGGGCAAAATGGCAAAAGAACTTAATCTTCAGGATGTATTTCTCAATCAATCAAGAAAAGACAGGATCCCGGTCACAATCTACATCACGAATGGTTTTCAGTTCAAAGGTATAGTCAAGGGATTTGACAACTATACCGTGATACTCGATACCGACGGGAAACAGAACTTGATCTACAAGCACGCTATATCCACTATCACTCCGCTGAGACCTATCTCTCTTCTCGACGCGTTTGACAAGGATATCACCGATACAAAGGATCCGTCATAAATGGACGACTTCGACAAGCGCAGAGCTTTTACCACTCACATCATATGGGGCATCATAGGAATTTTCTTTCTTATTATGGTCGTGAGCCAGATAGTGATCCATTTCAGTTCCAATTACAGGACAGAAGTAGCTACTATTTATACCGCGACGGAGTCTATCGGTTTCAAAGGCATATATGTGAGAGATGAAAAACTCGTTTCGTATAACAGCTATAACGGCATCATAAGCTATACCCATACCGACGGTTCAAAGGTAGGGAAGAATGCCGTCATAGCGCAGGTTTATAAGAACCGCGCAGACATCGCTGTAAGACAGCGGATCGAAGACCTGGAGGCACAGCGTGACGTACTCGCTGACGCTCAGAGCTTTGTCGGAGCCGATACATCACAGCTTGAATCCTTTTCAAATCAGATAAACGAAAAACATTCCCAGCTCATGGAGTATATCTATACAGGCAATTACTCCGCCGCGGCTGACCTTAAAAACGACATACTCAATCTCCAGAGCAAGCGTGAGATCGTAAGAGGCTCTGAGACTTCGTACGCCTCAAAGATAAGCGAGATCGAATCGGAGATATCACGCTTAAAGCTTCAGATAACCTCTGAGCCGTATAATATCACGATCCCGGAGACAGGTTACTTCATAAGCAAGGTCGACGGCTATGAGGACAAGCTCAACAGCACCAGCGTTTATGAGCTCACTGCCGAAGACATCGAAAAGATAACCTCTGCTGAACCGAGACAGGAAAATCCTTCCGGCGTTATCGGAAAGCTCGTGAGCGACTATACGTGGTACATGGCTGCGATACTTGACACCGTAAAGCTCGGCACTGTTTTTGAAGGCGCGCAGATAACGCTTCGCATAGGCGCGTCAAATCAGAATGTCAAGGCTGATATCGTAAGTCTCAGGCGCCTTGAGGACGGCAGGAGCATAGCGGTATTCAGATGTGATATGTTCCTTGCGGATTTCATTGATTCAAGAGTGACTCAGGCAAGATTGCTGCTTGAGAATTACAGCGGCATAAATATCCCGAACTCGGCGCTTCGCATGAGCGATGAGGACGGCTCGATAGGCGTATATGTGCTTGACGGTATAGTGGCTAAGTTCAGAAAAGTTCGTCAGATACTTTCCAGGGAGGATTTTACGCTTGTTGCCGACACCTCCGATGAGGAAGGGTATCTGTCGCTTTACGACAATATAATTGTGGAAGGAAGGGATCTCCATGAAGGAAAGATCATCGGATAAATTTTCCGACGTGGAAGATAACATAAAGCGTATAACGGAGAATATCGAAAACGCCAAGCTCCGTGCGGGAAGGACGGATACTGTGCGCCTTATGGGCGTGACAAAGACCGTTGACCCGGAGAAGGTGAATTTCTCGGTCAGCAGGGGAGTGACGCTGCTGGGTGAGAACAGGGTACAGGAGTTTCTCGATAAGCGTGACCGTTATGTGGGAGACCCGGAGATACATTTTATCGGCGGTCTCCAGACCAACAAGGTAAAGTATATCATCGACAAGGTGAAGATGATACATTCCGCCGACAGCGAGCACCTTATTGCGGAGATCAACAAGCGCGCCGCAGGTGCGGGGCTCCGCATGGATATACTTATCGAAGTGAACATCGGCGGAGAGGAGAGCAAAAGCGGCATAAAGCCGGAGATGCTCGACGAGCTCGCCTATAAGACGGCGGAGCTTGAAAATGTGCGTCTGAGAGGGCTTATGGCGATACCGCCCGTTGATGTTGACGGAAGCTCGGACAGGTACTTTGCACAGATGCAGAGGCTTTACTCCGACCTGAAAGAAAAAACTAAGGACGACGGACGTTTCATGATAGATACACTTTCGATGGGAATGTCCGGCGACTATGAACACGCGATAATGCACGGCTCAACTATCGTAAGGATAGGAAGCGTGCTTTATGGATACAGAAATTATAATACATGAACACTCAGTTTCACGATAATTCCCGCACTGACTGCCGGGAGAAGGAGGATTTGTAATGGGATTCATGGATCAATTTAAGAAGCTCACAGGAATGGAGAAGGACGAAGGATATGATAACGAAGGGGATTATACGAGCGAAATGCCGTCGGCTATCAGTTTTGACGATTTCGATAATCCGAAACCCACTATAAAGAGCACAAAAGCTATCAATATCCCTGCTACAACTCACCTGCAGGTAATTGTCGTAAAGCACGAAAAGTACGGCGATGCGGCAGCCATAGCGGACCACTTCAAGAATAAAAAGACGGTTGTTCTCAACCTCGATAAGACAAATAAGGAAGTTGCCAACAGGCTCATAGATTTCCTCGGAGGCGTGGCATACGCTGCTGACGGCGACCTCAAGAGGATCTCCGGTACTACATATATCATCGTTCCTATGAACGTGGATATATCGGGCGACATAATTGATGACCTCAGCAATGTTGAAGATTTCGGATGAGTGACGAATACGACAGAGAGGATTTTACCGCAAGGCTTGACGATATGTGCGCTCTTGCGGAAAAGCGGAGATGCCCTGTTTATTCGTCTTTTCTGAACGAACGAGAGCAGTACGACGCACAGGTATTCCTCGGCAGGAGATACGGTGTTTCAGCCGTTTTCTGGGGAGGAAACGATGCCTGCGTGAGAAGAATGCTGCGCGTATGCGACGAAAGCGGGAAAGTTCCCGACGGTTTTGATGGTTTTCCTGTATGGGGACTAACTATTACATTTAGAAAAGCGGACAAGCCGGGTCACAGAGATTTTCTCGGCGCGTTCATGGCTCTCGGGATAAAGCGCGAGACGGTGGGAGATATATTCATCGGTGAAGGCGCTGCCGCGGTATTCTGCACAAAAACTGCCCATGATATGATATCCGAGTGTATCACATCGGTTGGACGGGTCGGCGTTTCGGTATGTGAGGGGATAACCGATGAAGCTGCGGGGTATATACTGCCCGTGCAATTTGAGGAGATCTCCGTTAATTCGGCATCGCTGCGTGCGGACTGCATAGCTGCGGCTGTAACGGGTATGTCACGCGAGAAGGCGCAGACGTTCATTCGCTCCGGTGGGTTCATGCTCAACTATTCCGAGTGTGAAAATATAAGCAGAAACGTATCCGCGGGTGATATTCTCACTCTCCGCGGATATGGAAAATTCATCGTTGGCGGGGACGTCGAAACTACACGAAAAGGAAGATTACGTTTAGAACTGAAAAAATATATATGACGCGCGGTAAAAGCCGTCAGAACGGAGGAACTTAATGGATGCGAACAGCATAATGGACAAGAGCTTCACCGAAGCTATGAGAGGCTACAAGAAGGAAGAGGTCGAGGAATATCTTTCCGATGTTGCCCGCGAGATGTCGCAGCTGAAAAAGGAAAATGAGGACCTTGAAAAGAAACTTCAGGTCTGTGCCGACAAGATAAGAGAATACCGTGAGGACGAGGACGCACTCAAGGATGCTCTGCTCGGTGCGCAGAAGACAGGTAACGCTATCATAGCGGAGTCGAAGGAAAGGGCTGCGAATATAGTTCAGGAAGCCGAGGACAAGCGCGACGAGATGATGAAGAACGCTGACGACTACGTTGCGGACAGAAAGGCAGAGGGCGAGAAGATAATCCAGGATGCGCTCGACGAGAAGGCTCGTATTGAAGCCGAGGCAAAGAAGGCTGCTGATGACATCCATGCTCAGATGGTGATACAGACTGAGCTTGACAAGGAAGTCCTTGCAAGAACCAAGCGTGAGGCTGAGGATTTCAGAACACGTATCATCGTGGAATACAGAAATCATATAGATTTTATAAAGAAGATACCCGAAGACTGCTTCAACGAGTTCGTTATAAGCACTGCGAACGATCATACGAGCAATACTCTCCGTGAGCTTATCGCGTCTCAGCAGGGAATTTCCGCTCCGCAGATACCGGAGCCCGGCGATGATGATGACGACGAGTACGATGATGAAGAGAGCGATGACGATGTCAAGGTAGTTGACTCTATCTCCGACATCGATGTTTCCGAGACCGAGTCCGAGGAGATCGAGGAGGAAGATGACGGTGAGACAGGAAACGCGGACTTCACTGTGGATAATGCTTTCGGCACAGACAGCGACGATACGCCTGATTTTCTGAAGAGCAAGCCCAACAGAACTCCAGGAGAGAACTCAAAGTATGATAAGCTCGAATTCGGGAGCAACAACAATAACAATAATAACAACAATACTCGTCACAAGAAGAAAAGAAGATAATTTACATAGTTAAATGCGGAGCCGTGCATTGAATGTATGGCTCTGCGGTGTATATGGAGAAGGTTTTGAAAAACAGATCTATCATAATGAAGATCCTGCCGCCTATACTGATGATAGTCATTGCAGCCGTGGATCAGTTTACCAAGCTGCTGACGGTGGAGTATATAAAACCGGTCGGTTCTGTGCCATTAATTAATATAAACGGTACGGAGTGGCTCAATCTCACATACTGTGAGAACACGGGAATGTCGTTCAGTCTTCTGGAGGGTCAGCGGCTGATACTTATAGGAGTGCCGGTACTGCTGATAACGGCTGTATGCTGGTTCATATACTCCGGCAGGGTGAAAAGGAATGACATGATGATCGCGCTTTCGGTGCTTGCGGGCGGCGGACTTGGCAACCTTATCGACAGAGTCCTGCTCGGATATGTAGTCGATTTCATTGATTTTCGCATCATCAATTTCGCGATATTCAATTTTGCCGATATCTGCGCGGTCTGCGGCGGCATTTATATCGGAGCTGTACTGCTTATCACAGAGATTAAGGAAGACCGTGAAAAGAAAGCTGCGGCAGATGAACCGGAGAACGATAAGCATGAAGACGCTTGAGTTTACCGCTGAAATCGCCGGTGAGCGTATCGACAAGGCTTTGTCCGATGCGTCCGGGGGAGAGGTTACACGCTCCTTCGCGGTGAAGCTCATAGAAAGCGGAGCCTGTACAGTAAACGGCGGGACTGTATCAAAGAATTACAAACTGCGCACGGGGGACGTGGTTAGGGCAGAGATACCCGAGCCGCAGGAGACAGATATCGAACCCGAGAATATTCCGCTGGATATCGTGTTTGAGGACAGCGACCTGCTGGTGGTGAACAAGCCGAAGGGCATGGTAGTCCACCCGGCGCACGGGCATTACAGCGGCACACTTGTGAACGCGCTGATGTACCATTGCGGCAGCAGCCTTTCCGGGATAAACGGTGAGCTTCGCCCGGGGATAGTACACAGAATAGATATGGATACAAGCGGACTTCTGATAGTCGCAAAGAGTGATGCTGCCCACAAAGGGCTGGCGGAGCAGATAAAGGCGCACAGCTTTGACCGTGAATACGAAGCGGTGGTCTGCGGGAATATAAAGGAAAGCGGTACAGTAAATGCGCCGATAGGCAGAAGCAGGACTGACCGCAAGAAAATGTGCGTGACGGCTGAAAACAGCCGTGAAGCGGTGACGCATTACAGCGTGATCGAAAACTTTCATAATTATGCGCATCTTCGGCTGCGGCTTGAAACAGGGCGGACACACCAGATACGCGTTCACATGGCGTACATCGGACATCCGGTCGCAGGCGACGAGGTATATGGCAGCGGAAAACCCGCGTCGCTGCACGGTCAGTGTCTTCACGCCAGGCATATCGGGTTCATTCACCCGATAACGGGTGAGAAGCTCGGATTTGAAAGCGAGCTGCCCGATTATTTTACCGAATTTCTGAAAAGTCTGAGAAAAGTATGAATTTTAAAAACGTATTGATAGTTACCGACCTTGACGGTACGCTGCTGGACGATGAAAAGAACATCGCAGACGATGATATCCGTGCCATTAACGAGTTCCGTGATGGCGGAGGACTGTTCGCGGCTGCCACGGGGCGCGGCGTTGCAATGGCAAGACGAATAATCGATGTGCTGGACATCACCACGCCGAGCGTTATTTTCAACGGTGCGGCGGTGTATGATTTCAAAGCCGACAGGTTCCTGTGGTACAGCGATATGCCGGTGATATCGAACAAGTATATACGTATGCTGGAAAAAGAGTTCCCGGATATAGGGATAGAGATACTCCACGAAAAGGAAGTTTTCGTTACCGATAACAATCAGACGGTTGTGGAGCATATGGCGTTCGAGAATCTTACTCCGACATACATGGATCTCGATGAAGTGCCGGACAGCGGAAGAATGAAGGTGCTTATCGCATACCCGCCCGAGAAAATGCAGGCGGTCATAGACTTCACGCAGGAAAACTGCGCGGCAGGTGTGAACTGGGTACATTCATCACCGATGTACTACGAAATGCTCCCCGAGGGGATAAGCAAGGCTTCGGGAGTGCGAAAGCTGAAAGAGATACTGGGATCTGATGATAAATTCATTGTTGCGGCAGGGGATTACGGCAACGACCGCGCAATGGTTGCGGAAGCGGATCTCGGAGTGGCGGTGGGAAATGCTCTTGACAGCGTGAAAGAGGCGGCTGATATCATAGTAAGCGACAACAACCACTCCCCGATGCGCGAGATAATAGAGTATATAAGGAAGATTTGAAATGTTCAGACCGATGAGACGCTTTAAACAGCAAATATCGCATGAAGAATGTGTTAAGATACTGACGGAGGAAAAGCGCGGGGTGCTGTCGGTAAACGGCGACGACGGGTATCCGTATGGGGTGCCGATAAATTTCTGGTATGACAGCGATGCCGACAGGATTTATTTTCACTGTGCGAAAGAGGGGCATAAGCTCGACGCCATGACGCGGGACGACAAGGTATGCTTCACCGTTTACAACAGCGGTTATCAGAAGGAAGACTGGTCATATTATGTCACAAGCGTTATCGTTTTCGGCAGGGCAAAGGTGATGACCGACGAATCGGAAATGCGGGAAAAGATAAAGAAGTTCGGCATGAAGTATTACCCAACAGAGTCGGAGGTAGATGAAGAGATACGGAAGGATTTCGCACGGGTGAATTTTGTCGAAATAACTCCGGAGCATATTACGGGAAAGCTAGTACATGAAAAGTAAACCAATATATCAATAACAGAAAGGAAATCATTATGGACGCAACACTCAAAAAGCAGCTCGAGATCACGGCGACAAAGGTACGCATGGGTATCATTGAGGGCGTGTACAACGCGAAAGCAGGACACCCGGGCGGGTCCCTTTCGATAGCAGATACGCTCACATACCTTTATATGCACAGAATGCACGTTGACCCGAACAACCCTACAATGGAGGACAGAGACAGGCTTGTACTGTCAAAGGGACACACAGCCCCCTGTCTTTACTCTGTACTCGCTCAGCGCGGTTTTTTCCCTGTTGAGGAGCTCAAAACTCTGCGCAAGCAGGGCTCGCGTCTGCAGGGTCACCCCTCTCTCGGCAAATGCCCGGGCATCGACATGAGCACAGGCTCACTCGGACAGGGCGTGTCGGCAGCCTGCGGAATGGCACTCTCCGGCAAGATCTCCGATGAGCACTACAAGGTTTACGCTATCCTCGGCGACGGTGAGCTCGAAGAGGGTCAGGTATGGGAGTCCGCTATGTTTGCGGCTCACTATCAGCTTGACAATCTTGTGTATGTTGTTGACAACAATAATCTTCAGATAGACGGTGAGATCTCCAAGGTAATGAACCCATACCCTATCGACCAGAAATTTGAGGCGTTCGGCTGGTATGTTATCAAAATAGACGGTCATGATTTCGACCAGATCGAAAAGGCGTTCGATGAAGCCGAGAAGGTCACAAATCAGCCCACGGTAATAATCCTCAAGACCACAAAGGGCAAGGGCGTTTCCTACATGGAGAACAACGTTTCGTGGCACGGCGCGGCACCGAACGAGGAGCAGTACAACATCGCGATGAACGAGCTTAAGGCGCATCTTGCGGAGCTTGAAAAGTAAGAGAGGAGATTAAAGCTATGGATAAAAAAGCAACTCGTGAAAGCTACGGCGAAGCTCTCTGCAAGCTCGCTGAGATACGTCCCGATCTTGTCGTGCTTGACGCGGATCTCGCGGCTGCAACAAAGACAGGCATCTTTAAGAAAGCTTACCCCGAAAAGCATTTTGACTGCGGTATCGCAGAGGCTAATATGATGGGCGTTGCGGCTGGTATCGCGACTACAGGAAAGCTTGTGTTCGCAAGCTCATTTGCAATGTTTGCTGCCGGACGTGCATTCGAGATAGTGAGAAACAGCATCGGTTATCCGAATCTCAACGTCAAGATCGGCGCTACCCACGCGGGCATCTCGGTAGGTGAGGACGGCGCATCTCATCAGTGCTGTGAGGATATTGCGCTCATGTCCGTGATACCGAACATGACTGTTATAAATCCCGCGGATCATGTTGAGGCGACTGCTGCAGTGCTTGCAATGGCAGATTATAAAGGTCCTACATACATGCGCTTCGGACGTCTTGCGGTGCCTGTGTTCAACGATCCCGCGACCTATAAGTTTGAGGTCGGAAAGGGTGTGACCATAAAGGACGGAAAGGACATAACGATAATCGCTACAGGACTTATGGTGGCGGAAGCGATAGAAGCCGGCAACGCTCTTATGGAGCAGGGCATCGACGCGCGTATCATAAATATACACACTATCAAGCCTATCGACCGCGAGATAATCGAAAAGGCGGCACGCGAGACGGGTAAGATAGTGACCGTTGAGGAGCACAGCGTTATCGGCGGTCTGGGTTCAGCTGTTGCGTCCGTTGTCACCGAGACCTGCCCTGTACCGGTGATCAAGATAGGCGTACAGGATGTGTTCGGACATTCGGGCCCCGCAGTCGCGCTTCTGAAGGAGTTCGGACTTTCCGCGGAGAATATCACGGATACAGTCAAGGCTGCGCTCGGCAAATAATAGAATATAATTCATCGGGAGAACTTTTTCTGGAGAAGAAGTTCTCCTTGATTTTTTTGTCAGACAATATCTTTTTTGTTTTTTTTCTTTACTAATCATGTAAGATATGATATAATCATAATAAGAAATTATTATCATTTCTGCTTTCGGGAGCATTTAATGTATGGATAAGAACAAGATACCACTTAAAGATATACTGAAAAAACTGAGCAAGGGAAGGCTTTTGCTTTCCGCTGTCATAATCGTATTTGTTGCCGGGGTAATCGTTATATACAATATCCTTCTTCTGAATTCCGTGAGCGAAAACATGAATAATACAGGACAGATATCTGCGGAACGCTCGGCAAAGACTGTGGATACGTTTCTTTACGACTGCTCAAATTCACTGGCGATCGTTGAGTTCACTCTTGATAATATGATAGTGAGCGGTGCATCTGACGAAGAAATTCTTGAATTTATTATACAGCAGGACGCGTCGCTGAAGAACATGATAAACTCGGAGACCACAAAGCTCTATTCTCTCATAGGGGGCAGGATATTCGACGGGAGCGAGAAGAGAATACGTATTCCCGACTATGTTCCGGCAGAACGTCCGTGGTATCGCGAAGCCATGGCTGACAAGGGGAATTTTGTGCTTGTTGACCCGTGCAGTGACATTCATACGGGAAACACGCTTATGACAATAGCCAAGACTATGTCTGACGGTGAGAGCATAGTAATGTTCGATGTTTCGCTTGAACGCATACAGCAGGTCATCGAAGACCATTCAACAGGAAATGCGAATATTACCGCAATGGTGCTTGACAGCAGTTTTTCGGTAGTTGCGCATACCGATACCGGCGAACTCGGCAAGTCGTACATCGGAGAAGGCGAGGACTCCATAGGAGCGGCGATCATTTCGATGATAAGCGATAACAGTGAACAGTGCTTTAGCCTTTCATACGGCGGTCACGGATATACGGTTTACATAGTTCCCGTCCACGGAAGCTGGTACAGCATATCGGTCGTCGCGACCGCGGACGAGTATATGCCCATACGCATAATGTTCATGATAAGCGTTATAGTTTCGATAGCGATACTCGCTTCGATCGTGCTGATAATCATACGCTCGGGACGCCGCGAGATACTCGCCAAGCGCCTCAATGATCAGCTCTCGTCTGCCGCGGATATTTATATGTCATTGAGTGACATCGACCTTATTAATATGAAGGTCATTCAGATAAAGGACTATAATCCTCGGTTCATAATGCAGTTCGCACCCGATGTGAACGATGTTCAGGGAACGTTCCGCCGCATCATGGACAGTATGCCGGAAAGCCCCACCAAACAGGCGGCGATAGATTTTGTGGATCTTTCAACGCTTGAGGAGCGCATTGCGGACAAGGGGAGCATTACTCTCGAATACCTCAGCCACGGGCATAAGTGGGTGAGAGGAAGATTTGTGGAGTCTGTGCGCACTCCCGAGGGCAGACTGTCGCACGTGCTGTGGATGCTCGAAGATATAGACGAAGAAAAGCGCACAAGAGATATCCTTTCCCAAAAGGCGGAAAAGCTCACATCACAGCTTTCCTCGGCAGCGGATATTTACATCTCACTGTGCGACCTTGATATACGGGATAATTCGGTAGTTGCAATAAAGAACGCAAATCCCGCTATCGCAAAGGCGGTGGATGCCTGTGACCACAATATGCAGGACATCTTCTTCGGGATAATGCGTGGACTTCCCGAAAGTCCCACAAAACAGGCGGCGATAGATTTCTGCGACCTATCTGATATCGACGAGAAAATGGCTGACAAAAACACACTTACCTGTGAGTATCTGAGCTATGGCAATATCTGGGTAAGAGGGCGGTATGTGGTCTCCGAACGTGACGAGAACGGAAAGATAACCCATGTGCTGTGGATGCTTGAAAACATCGACAAGGAGAAGAAAGACCGCGAAAAGCTCATAGACCTGTCCGAGAGAGCTGTGGCGGCGAACGAAGCAAAATCCGCGTTCCTGTCGAATATGTCGCATGAAATACGAACGCCTATCAACGCGGTGCTCGGCATGAACGAAATGGTGCTGCGCGAGTGTGACGACCCCGCGGTCATCACCTACTCCGAGAGCATAAGAACAGCGGGAACGACGCTTCTCGGGCTGATAAACGACATACTTGATTTCTCGAAGATAGAAGCGGGCAAGATGGAGATAATACCCGTTGATTACGACCTTGCCACAGTGCTGAGCGACCTTGTGAACATGATACAGACAAGGCTCGACAACAAGGGGCTCATGCTTGTCACGGAGTTTGACCCGTCAATGCCGCATCTGCTGCACGGTGATGAGGTGCGCATAAAGCAGGTCATTACCAATATCCTCACAAACGCGGTGAAGTACACCGAGACAGGAAGCGTAACATTCAGGGCGGGTTTCGAGCGTATAGACGGCGAACCGGACAGCGTGATGATATGTGTTGCGATAAAGGATACCGGAATAGGCATAAAGGCGGAGGACATGGCGAAGCTCTTCTCAAAGTTCGAGCGTATTGAGGAGGAGCGAAACCGCACGATAGAGGGAACGGGACTCGGAATGTCCATTACCCAGAGCCTTCTTACAATGATGGGCTCAAAACTCGATGTTGAGAGCGTTTACGGAGAGGGCTCAACATTCGGTTTCAGACTTAAGCAGCAGGTGAGGAAATGGGACGAGCTCGGCAATTACGAGGAAGCCCACAGAAGTTCCATAGCTTCACGGAAAAAGTACCATGAGAAGTTCACCGCGCCCGACGCGCATATACTTGTAGTCGATGACACGGTGATGAACCTTCTCGTATTTACGAGCCTTCTCAAGAGCACGCAGGTGAAGATAGACACAGCCGAGAGCGGCGACGACGGTATCGCGCTTGCTATGCGAAACAAGTACGACATAATATTCCTCGACCACATGATGCCGAAGAAGGACGGTATCGAAACACTTCATGAGATGCGTGCCGCAGAGAATGACCCGAACCGGGATACGCCTGTGATATGTCTTACCGCGAATGCAATCTCAGGGGCGAGGGAGAAGTATCTTGATGCGGGTTTTGACGATTATCTTACTAAGCCTATCGAATCGGCAAAGCTTGAAGAAATGATAGTTGAGTATCTGCCGCCCGAGAAGATAAAAGCGTCTGTGGCATTAAAACCGAAAGCTCCGCCGAAAGCAGCTGTTCCCGACAGGATATTCAGCCTTACCGAGCTTGATACGGTATCGGGTATAAAGAATGCGGGCTCGGAGGCGCAGTATCTTGAAAATCTGAAAGCATACGCGGAAATGATGAACGGTTACATTGACGATACTGCGGATTACTGGCTTGGCGGAGATATAACAAATCTCGGTATAAAGCTACACAGCCTTAAAGGCGCGTCAAGAACAGTCGGCGCGGAGTGGATACGCAGGAGCGCGAGAGAGCTTGAGAACGCCTGCAGCGAGGGTGACGCAGATACCGTAAATTCGGGAATGGAAGACCTGCTGTTAAGATGCAGAGCGCTCGGAGCCTCAATAAACGCGGCAATAAGCGCGGCGAAAAACACAAAAGCTGTCTGATGAACAGAAATATGATCCAGAGAGGTATAAGGGAACCTCTAAAAAACCATTTGAGAGAAAAAGAGCTACTTGCACCGATAGCTGGCGTCTCGGAATTGCCTTGTATGCGCGCGTCGTGCGCGCCTATGAGCAATTCCTGACGGCTTCGTGCCGTCAAGTCCCCTCACCGTGCGACAGCACGCTTTCGGAGCCTTTCCTTGCTCTCGGCGCAATTACCTCATTTTCTCTTTTCAAAGCGGTTTTT
>JAGBLA010000051.1 GCA_017635675.1 Ruminiclostridium sp. | reverse complement strand
TTGAAAAGAGAAAATGAGATAGCTGCGTCGGATACAAGGAAAGCCGACGAAGCCGGGCTGGCGCCCGGTTAGGAGGTTTGACGCAGTAGACGGCGTGGCTAGCTCTTTTTCTCTCAAATTGGGTTTTTAGAGGTTCCCTTATATATCACATTGTAATATTATACTATACTATTTGTCAAAAATCAAGCCTTTTGCGCAAAAAACATGAAAAGGACGCGAAAAATCCGCTTTTCGCGTCCTTTATATCATGGCACGCTGTATTCTTTCCAGGCTTCAAGCTCCATTCCCGGCTCCATTACCGCGGGATACTGCCTGCCGCTCTTGTCGCTGAATATCACGAGCCCGTCCTCAAAATCCTTTGTGAGAGTATAGCTGTAACCGCCGTCCTCTCCGAGGGTCATCTCCTCGCCCGGCCATGCGGCATTCTTCACCATAGGATGCACAGTCTCGTCATATACATATACATATATCGTATCGTCCCAGTCCCCGGGCTTGGTGAAACTGATACCGACTCCCGCTTCCGCTTTCTGCCTGCGGTTGAAATAATAGGTCATGCAGGTCTCAAAGCCGTCCTTTTCCGCTGTGAGCTTTACAATACACTCGCTCCCGCTGATGCTTACGGTCTTTGTATCTCCGTCAGAGAAACTCCCAGCGGAAACTCCGTCAATGATAACGCTGCCGCTCTCCGCTCCGCTTACGTGCAGGACAACATCGGCACTGTCGCCCGACACGGCGAATGTATCGGTATCAAGCCATACCTGCGGCATAACGATATACTCAACATACCCGTCATTGTACAGGACCGCAGTGCTGCCTGCTTTAAGTTTACCTGTAAGGGTACCGCCGGAAACAGAAAAAGCTGCATTATTGCCGCTTCTGTCGGCGTATTCACCGTCGGGCAGCGATGTGGGCATTGATATCGCGCCGTCGCTGTCCGTTCCGCTGACAAGTACAGCTCCCTTTGTACCGCGTGATATCATAAGTATCTTCGCATTTCCCTCGGGATTGGACATCACCGTATCCTCGCCCGCCATAGCATTGCGGAACCGATTGACCGCTGTCACTGTCCTGTCTTTATACAGCGGACTTCCCGCGGCACCGATACGGTTCATGTTCCCGAACTGTTCGTCATAGGACGCTCCGAGGGGACGGTCAAAGAAAAGAGGCGTTCCGAGCCCGCTTGCGGATATTATCGACCAGCCCCGCACTATCTCCTCGTCAGTCAGAAGTATTGAAGTCTTGTCGGTATAGTTATCATGGGATTCCACCCATGTGACCACCTTGTCGCTGCCGCCCGCGTTCAGATCCGAAAGCATTCCCGCCGTAAGCATTCCCGCCGTGACGTAAGTGCGAAGGTACTTGCCGTAGTCGCTCGCGGTGGTATGCCCTATGGCTGCGATATAGTCGGAAAGCCTGTCGTTATCGCCCTGTAAGACTTCTCCGTAATTGAAAATCCTGTCCGCGTCATTTATCCCTGTGGTCACGCGCTCCCAGAAATTGTTCGGCAGCGTTTCGTCGTCCTGCGGGTCATCGGGAAGTCCGATGTGCTTTGCAGTATCATACCTGAACCCGTCAACTCCGTCAGCGATAAGCGTGTTCAGATAGCTTATGAAATAGTCCTGGAACCGAGGATTTTCCGTATTCACGTCAGGCAGACCCGTAAGCGAGTACAGCGTACACTGAATACGGCTCTTGTAGTCATTTATCTTCTTATCGGCGTTTTTATGGTACAGCGCGTCCATACCGCCCGCAGCGTCAATAAGAGACTGCGAGACCGCGCTCTTATCCGCTGCTGTATGGTTCGGGACTACATCGACTATGACCTTGATACCATACTTGTCGGCTTCGGCGCACATTGCTTTAAGGTCGTCCTCGCTGCCGAGCTGGTAATTCCCGACAGTCCAGTCCGTGGGCTGATACTGATAGTACCACTTTCCTTTCCCCATAAGCTGCATACCGCCTCCGCCGCCCTCGATTACAGCGTTGGCGGGAGAAGTCTGGACTGTTGTATAGCCTGCCGCCGCTATATCCGCCATGCTCTCGCGTATCGTATCGAACGACCAGCACCAGGCATGAAGTATAGCGCCGTCCTCTATGCTGCCCGCGAGCCCGAAATCATACACGGGAGCGGCGTTTGCCGTCTCCCCCGCCGTGACCGACGGAACTCCGGTATTCTGACATCCGCTCACCGCAAGCGTGAGCGCGAGTGCTGCCGATATAAGTCTTATACGTTTTTTCACGAACATATCCTCCGTTTATTCATGGCTGCTGTAATACTCTTCGAGCCGCGGACGCGCGCTTACATAGTATTTTTCCAGTGACTTGTCGAAGTGCTTTCCCATGCCCTCCATGATTATCCTGTCCGCCTGCTCAAATGACATACTTTCCTTGTAAACTCGCTTGCTCACAAGCGCGTCGTAAACATCGGCTATCGCCATTATCCTCGCTTCGAGCGGTATCTCTGTACCCTTGAGCCCGTCGGGGTACCCCGAACCGTCCCAGCGTTCATGATGATAATGCGCCACATTCTCCGCGATGATATGAAATCTTATATCGTCCGTGCCTTCAAGTATGGTGTGGACTATGCGCGCGCCCTCCGCGGCGTGTGTCTTCATTATCTCGAACTCCTCGTCCGTAAAGCGTCCGGGCTTGCGCAGTATCGCGTCATCTACCGCTATCTTCCCGAGATCGTGCATAGGCGCAGCCTTTATGATATCTTCGCAGAACTCGTCGTCGATATCCGCCATATCATCATTCTTCATCTCGTCGATAAGCATACGAACCACATCGCTTGTGCGGCGTATATGTCCTCCTGTGGAATTGTCACGGCTCTCGACCATTGTCGCCATGCCGAGTATGAGCTTATCGTGCATTTCCACAATGCTCCGCGTCTTTTCCTCGACCTGTTCCTTCAGGTCGGAGTTATAGGTGTTCAGCAGGTTTATGTACTTCTGGTTTTCCGTGTCATCGGTGATCAGCAGCTGATAGCCGCGCTTCTGTTTGCCGTCGTACAGATAGTTCACATCTATCTGATATGTACGGTCGCCTTTACGGTACATGAACTTATTGTCGTTTTCATCTTCGCCGAATCTTTTTATCCAGACATCAAGGTCTTTGTACAGCTCCTCACTGTAAGCCGCGGGTTTATCTACCGTGAGCGTATCGAGCTCGGGGAGAATTGTGCGTGCCGTTCCGTTGCTTCCGAGATAGTTCAGTCTGAAATCAAATGACACGATGCCCTTATCGCCGTTCTGTACCAGCGAATCCGCGGTGGTATCGGTAATATCGTACAGGCAGGTGCGCTCGACGATGAGCAGATACATCACCTGCGCAAAAACATAAGCGAACGGCATAAGCTCCATTCCGTCTATGAGGTTGCGTCCGAAAAAATGGGATATCATAGCCACCATGACGGGAATGAACATAAGATATATCGACTTTCGCGATACATTCTTTTTTCTGATGAAGCTGTAGATCATCGCAATGAAGCTTATGAGGAAATAGCATATCGTCATTACTATGAACACGGTATGCATGAGACCGTATTCCTTATGCACCACTGCGGAGCCGTTCACATGGTCAAGCTCCACAGAGTTGTAGAATAAAGGCATATACCCTATCGATAATACCGATGAATAAACAAGTGTGCTGAATACGAACATACCGACCGATACTATCCTCGGAATCTTTATGCGGCAAAGGCTTAGCACTGCGAGCGTTATGAACAGATTAAGAAAACAGCCGCCTATATAAACTATCTTCTGGGCAATGATATAATCTTGTAAATTCTCTGCCATTGACATCATTGGATATCCGAGATTTGCCAGAGGTATGAATACGAATATAAGCGTAAAGTGGATATCAAAGTGCTTGTGCCACAGCGCAAAATATAACGTCGTCAGAATAAGAGACAATACAAGCATTGAAATATAAAAAACTGTGATCAATTTTATGCTCCTTATCTTTTCCCTGCGATACAAGGAATAAATCACTGCAATTATGTTTATTATAGCATATTATTAACGTTTAGTCAACTATGAAACACTCAGTCATGTTACACGCTTTCACGGCAATCTGCTCAAAATATTTCATCATTGAACATAGAAAGTAGTTAATTTCAATACAGAATTTCCCCAAGACCGCAAAACACTTGACAAAACATTCACTGTGTGGTATAATTCTTCCGTTATTCGGTAAATATACGGATATTTTCGTATTTATCGAGTATCATATAAAAAGAACAGCAACATCAAAAAAAAGGAGCTTAAAAATGAAAAGAAAGATCATAGCAGTCGCTGCCGTATGCGCACTTTTTGCTGCCGCAGGCTGCAATAACAACACTCCCGCCGCAACCACAACGACCGCTGCACAGGCTGAGCAGACAACAGCAGCCGCTGAGAACAATACTTCCGCGAGCGCCGCTGATGTCATCTCTCACGAGGATTACATCAAGGCTGACATCGACAGCCCCGTATCTGTCGAAACATTCGTACAGGGCAAGCAGTCATGGTGGGAGGATAACGGCGTAGGTCAGGCTTCCTTCTATGCGCAGAACAATCCCGAGGGCGGCTACTTCCTGTACAATATGCCCTGCACAAAGGAAGAGTATGACAAGATAGTTCCCGGCACCAAGCTCAGAGTAAACGGCTTCAAGGCTGAATGGTCCGGCGAGATCGAGATAATCGACTCCACATACGAGATACTCGGCGACGAGACATTCATAGCTGCCGCTGAGGACGTTACGGCACTCCTCGGCAAGGACGAGCTCATAGACCACCAGAATGAATTCGTAGCATTCAAGGGCATGACGGTTGAAGCTTCCGGCGACAACGGCGAAGCGTTCCTCTACAAGTGGGACAACTCGGGCTCCGACGGCGATGACCTCTACTTCAAGGTCTCCAAGGACGGCACGACTTATACTTTCACAGTTGAATCCTACCTCTGTGACAAGGATTCACAGGTGTACAGCGATATAAAGAATCTCAAAGTCGGCGATGTGGTTGACCTGGAAGGCTTCCTTTACTGGTACAACGGCGCTAACCCGCACATCACCTCCGTCAAGAAGGCATAAGCGATAATAACAAAGCTCCCCCGCAGCGTCAGCTGCGAGGGATTTTTTTATACTATGTGATACCGCCCGTCGGCACCGTAAACGAGCTTTTGGTTTTCTTTCAGCTCAAGCACCGGGACTTCCGACATTATCGTCATGTCGGAGCCGCTGAAATACAATGTTTCGCCTGTCTTCAGACTGAAATTCGTCTGACGATGCATAAGCGCGGAGGTATCGTTATTGTTCTTCGTGACTATCACCGCAGTTCCGCCTGCGGGTATCTCCATATCCGGGAACGTCCACTTGTCGGGCTTATCCGCCTTGTCGGAAAGGTGCCAACCGCGAAGATTCACCGCGCTGTCTCCGGTATTTGTTATCTCTATCGTGTCTCCGCTGCCGGAGGTATAAAGCTCACTGACATATACTTTCCCGCCGCCTGCGGTCTTCTTCACAAACAGAGATACCGTAACACGCATATTCGCGTCCGCCATTGAGCGGTCAACCGCAAGCTCCCGCTCACAGTATTCGATCCCGTTTACTTCCCAGCTGTCAAATTCGTAACCCTCGTAAGGCTCCGCCGAAAGATAGGTCCTGCATTCGGTATAGTATATCACATCGGCACTTTCCCCACCGTGAACTTCCATACAGCCGAGCTTCACTGCCGAACCGCCAGGCGCTGTCACCGAAACGGCGTATTTCTCACCGCTGTAACCGAAACGGTTCATCATGCTGCGGTTCATTACCGCGAAACGGTTATCAGCGAAATCCCGTATCTGCTGCCTGCTGTCCGCGAATGTCCATTCGTTCGCCCAGTCCGAGGTATAGCCGTTTTTCAGCGCGTAGAACTGTTCCTTGTCGCTTATTTCCAGCAGCATTTCAAGACGTTCCTTGATATGCTCCGGTGAGAATGCTCCCGACGCGAGCTCACAGACAGTATCCGCGAACTTCTCCCGCATATCATCTCGGACAAGCAGTCCGTTCAGTATATGTGAAGCGCCCTGCATATGCTTTCCTGTGAGCACCGCGCGCAGCGTATCGTCCTTGTACCCCGCGCCGTACAATCCCCACGCGAACTCCGCGTCAAACAGCAGAAATCTCCACTTTCCGTCAAGATACTCGCTGTCTGTCAGCTCGCCCTCGGACGGTACGTACTTCCACACCTTGAAATTGTTTCCCGGCCAGTCCTTGTTGTCGATGTATATCTGCATCGCGTAGTACATCATCAAATTATCTATATCCACAAGACCGCAGAATTCGTTGAAATACAAATCTACAGTGAGGTCTTTTTCCGCAAGCTCAACTACGTGCAGCCAGTCCGCCGCAGCCTGAGTCTCGTTTTCGTCCTCGTCATCGCCCGCTTCTGGTTCAAGCTCCTTGCTGCCGACAATACGGTAGTTTTCTTTGCTGCCGCCGTACATCATCTCAAGATAATCATCGGAATACGCTTCATGCAGCCACGAAAAGCCGTAGTATTCCCCGTTGAGATATACCGCGGCAGGTCTCACCGCCTGGGTATCGGGAAATCCAGCATCTTCCGCAAGGGTCATCGTAAGCTCGTCGCGCACTCCCGCAAATTCGCGGTCATTCGCGCCGTTTCGCAGCGTTATACGGTCATAGCGCGTGATGAAACGACCGATACCGTCTGTATTCTCCGTAAAAAACGGATATTTGAACTTGCCCTCACCGTACATACTTCTGGCGAAAAGCCGCCAGGACTTCTGATCCACAGAGCGTGAGTATCCTCCTACCACGCGTGCTCCCGAAGCCTGTGACAAAAGCTGCTCACCGTTTCCGTCGAAAACCTCCACATACATCGGGCGCTCGCTCTCACGTCCGCGGATATTGTAGTTTGCGGGCGCGGTGGGGTTTATCTCGCCGCCCTTGTACTCATTCTTCATGTATTCGTCCCGCAGATATCCCTCGACAGCTATCCCGTTGTAATAATCGTACAGGTCGTACTCATCAGCCGAAAGCACGAAAACGAGCATATCCTCGTCGAAACGGTCATAAATACCCCTGCCGACAATGTAGCTCTTTACCGCCACTTCGGACTTGTCATCGCCGCTCACGGCTATCGCCTTTATAGTCGTGCAGGTCTCGCGGTTCTTCGCTCCGAGATGTATCGGTGAAGAATACATCTTTGCCGAAGTGTCCGGGTCATTTCCGTCTGTCGTATAGTATATCTGCGCATTCTCGTCGCCGCAGGTCAGTTCTATGTCGATATCTTCATTATAAAAGCTTTTTTTCTGTGAGAATCCCACAGCAAGAACACCTGTGCCTTCCCTGTCCGGCACGGGTTCATCTGTGTCCTCCTGCGTCACATAAGATGTCGGCAGCGCCTTCTGGAGTTCAGGGTGTTCGCGCAGCATATAAACCGCCGCACCGCCAAGGATAATAAGTATAAAAAGTAAAATCGCAAGTTTTTTCATTATCCGTCTTTTCTTATCCGATAGCTGTTCACTGTAACAGGCTCGTTCTTTATGTCCGACAGCGGCTTCTTTTCGGAAGATACAAGCTCTCCGCCGCACTTCTGTATCACACGGTTGCTGCCTATATTCTCTGCGACCGCCTCGATGATGATAGTATCGTATCCGTCCGCAAAAAGCTCTTCTTTTACGGCTCCGAGCGCCTCGGTCATGTAGCCGTTGCCCCAGAAGCGCCTGCCGGAGCAGTAACCGACCACCGGAACGCCGTCACGGTACTCCACCACATCTATCATTCCGATAGGCAGAGTGTAGCCTTTAAGCTCGATGATATAGCGGTAACAGCCGGGCTTTTCATACTCCTCAAGCCAGTGTTCCACTATCCGTTCAGTCACGGAAACGTCCCTGTGCGCCGTCCATGTCATATACTTCGACACCTCGGGGTCTCTCGCCCAGTTCTCAAATATCGCCCGTGTATCCCGCCGCGTAAGTTCCCGAAGCATCAGCCGCCCCGTCTCAAGCTCTCTCATTCCGTTACCCCGCTTATCATTTCCAGCAGCTCCGCTTCCGTCAGTATCTTAACGCCGAGCTCCTGCGCTTTTGTGAGCTTGCTGCCCGCTTCCTCGCCCGCAACGACGTAGCTCGTCTTCTTCGACACCGAGCCCGCGCACTTTCCTCCGTTGCTTTCGATAAGCTCCTTCGCCTGTTCACGTTTGAGCGTCGGGAGCGTGCCGGTAAGCACGAATGTCAGACCTGAAAGCTTATCACCCGACGCCGCCTTGTCATAATCGAATTTAAGCCCCTGCTCACGCAGTTTTTCTACAAGCTCCCGCATCTGCGTATCGGCAAAGGCTTCCGCCACCGACCGTGCGAGTATCTCGCCGAAACTGTCTATCGAAAGTATCGCGGCTTCACCGGCGTTCATAACGCCGTCTATGCTGCCGAATTTTCGCATCAGCATCTCTGCCGAGCGCCTGCCTATCCCACGGATACCCAGCGCGTACAGCAGCCTGTCGGGCTGTACCTGCTTTGAGTTTTCTATAGCGCGCAGCAGATTACCCGCGGACTTCTCCTTGAATCCCTGCAAACTCATTATATCCTGTATATTCAGTATATACAGGTCGGCGGGCGAGCTTACCAGCCCGCTTTCCACAAGCTGTTTCACCACCGCTTCGCCAAGCCCCTCGATGTTCATGGCATCGCGGGAGGCAAAGTGCTCTATACCGCGCAGAAGCTGTGCTGGACAGTTGGGGTTCACGCAGCGCACCGCAGCTTCATCGCCGTCCCGTGCAACAGCGTGTCCGCATACCGGGCATCTGTCCGGAAGCTTATATACCTCCGCGCCGCAGTGCTTTGTGACGCGCACGACCTCCGGGATTATCTCTCCCGCCTTGCGCACGGCTATGGTATCGCCCACTGCCGCTCCGAGCCTGTCCACTATATCCTGGTTATGCAGCGATGCACGGGAGACCGTAGTTCCCGCAAGCTGCACCGGGTCAAATATCGCCACCGGCGTCAGAGCGCCTGTACGCCCCACATTCACCTCTATCTCGCGGAGAACGGTCTCCTTTTCCTCCGGCGGGTACTTGAACGCCACCGCCCATTTCGGAACTTTAGCCGTTGCGCCGAGGATATCACGCTGAGACAGGTCATCGACCTTGATGACCGCGCCGTCGGTATCGTAAGCATAGCCGTGCTTCTCCTCACCGATAGCGCGTATGCGCTCAACAGCCTTTTCTATCGTATCGCAGACCTTATGTGCGACTACCGGGAACCCCTGCTCCGCAAGCCAATCGAGAGATTCGCTGTGACAGACGAACGTCCTGCCCACGACCTGCTGTACATTGAATATAAATATGCCGAGTGCGCGTTTTGCCGTTACGGAGCTGTCCTTCTGGCGAAGTGAGCCCGCAGCGGCGTTGCGCGGATTCCTTGCAGGCTGCTCGCCGTTCTCCTCCTGCTCCGCCACCAGCTTTGCAAAGCTTGAACGGGGCATATACACTTCACCGCGCACTTCCAGCAGCGGCAGCTTTTCGGCAATGCGCAGCGGTATCGTCTTTATGGTGCGCAGATTTTCCGTTATATCCTCACCCACGAAACCGTCGCCGCGTGTCGAGCCGCGCACCAGCACTCCGTCACGGTATTCAAGCGATACCGAAAGCCCGTCTATCTTCGGCTCAACCGAATAGACAGGTTCCACCTCCTTGCGGACGGTGCTGTCGAAGCTGTACAGCTCCTCCTCGCTGAACACGTCCTGAAGCGACCCCATCTGCACGGTATGAGTGACCTTCTCAAAGGTAGAGAGCGCCGCGCCGCCCACTCTGCGGGTGGGTGAAAACTCCGTAACGAGCTCGGGGTGTTCTGCCTCTATCGCCTTTACCTCCCGCATGAGCTTGTCATACTCGTCGTCCTCTATGGTGGGAGCGTCAAGCACATAGTAGCTGTAATTGTGCTTTTCAATGATGTCATAAAGCTCATAGAGCCTTGTTTTCACGTCCTGCGCGCTCATTTCAATTCTCCTAAATATCAAAATCCGCAAGCTCGGTGCGGTTCTCCTCGTCAAGGATTATGTTGGAATATGAGTCGGGTACGCTCCCGACTATCACGGTCTGTGCGAGAAGTATGTCAAAACTCACGTTCACTGTCTCGGTAAATCCCGGCATCATGGGCGAAAGCTCGGTTTCCACATTAAGTATTATGCTGTGTATCGTCTGATTTATCCCCGAGGTCTTAAAGCTGCTGACCAGCCTTGTTTCAGCCTTTCCGCGGGGCTCGAGCCTGAAGCTGAGCATTGCTCCCGTGCCGTACAGCACGCTTATCCCGGTAAGGGTGCCGACGGAGATGCCTACCTCCTCCTCGGATAAGCTGTCAAGCCCCTCGTTCACCGCTTCGCTCAACAGGGCTTTCATGCTGTTTATCTTCGCCCTGTCTGTCTCAAGGGCAGCTATGCGTCCGTCCTTGTCGAATGTGAGCTTCACGAGCCCCTCACAGCCTTCGGCGTCTGAAAACCTGTCAAATACCGCTTTGCTTATCACTCTCTCGGCGGACATATTGCACTTGTAATCCAGCAGTTTCATAAGCGTCGGTCTTATAAATGCCTCTATCCCCGCCAGCGCCGCCCCGCAGACTATTCCCGCTGTTATCAGCACCGCGCCCACGATACGCAGTATCTTCATATTCCCATGCTTTACTGTACGACAGCCCATGCTATCACCCTTTCCGCACTTACATCGGCACACGTTTGCACCTCTCCCCGCTCCACGCGGAGAGAGATACGCTTATGTCTCAGTATATGTTTATTTGAAAGGGTCTGTCAAAATACAGGCTGTTTATCAGCCTTTATGCGCAAAAAACGACTTGAACGCCCTGAATGCCATGTAGATGTCATTTTTCGCGGTTATCTCAAACGGTGCGTGCATAGAGAGCACGGGAACACCGATATCTATCGTATCTATGTCGAGATTCGCAACGTACATAGCGACTGTTCCGCCGCCGCCGAAATCCACCTTTCCAAGCTCGCCTGTCTGCCAGATAACGCCGTCCTTGTCGAGCATACGGCGTATCTCGCTGACATACTCTGCCGAGGAATCGTTTGTTCCCGACTTTCCGCGTGAGCCCGTATATTTGGTGACTACCACACCTCTGCCCGCGTAGGAAGCGTTGAGCTTCTCAAAGGGCTCGGAGAACGTGGGGTCGAATGCCGCGTTCACGTCCGCGGACAGGCACTTGGAATTGGAAAGCACTGTGCGTCCGTCAACTCCGTACATTTCGCCGAGGTCATAGAGGAAATACTTCATGTACGCGGAACGAAGTCCTGTATTGCCTTCGCTTCCTATCTCCTCCTTGTCGGTGAGAACGGTGACGGCAGTCCTGTCGGGAGCGCCCTTTACCGCAAGTATCGCCTGGAGAGCGGTGTAAGCGCATACTCGGTCGTCCTGACCGTAAGCGCCTACCATGCTTCTGTCGAAACCGACATCCTTTGCCTTGAAAGCGGGAACGCACTCAAGCTCCGCGGAGATGAAATCGCTCTCGGTGATGCCGTACTTTTCGTTAAGTATGCACATGATACCGAGCTTTACGGCTTCGCTCGCCTTGTCATCTCTGAACGGACGCGAGCCGATGAGGATATTGAGCTCCTCGCCCTTTATAAGCTTGCTGGCGGGACGTTTATACTGCTCGTCCGCAAGGTGCGGCAGGATATCGGTCACGACCAGTACGGGGTCGCTCTCGTCCTCGCCGAGCTTTACATCGACACGTTCACCGTCCGCCTTGTAGATAACGCCGTGCAGCGCAAGGGGAGTTACAGGCCACTGATACTTCTTTATCCCGCCGTAGTAGTGGGTCTTGAAATATGCAAGCCCCTCGTTCTCGTAAAGCGGGTTCTGCTTTAAGTCAAGACGCGGGGAGTCGATATGCGCCGCCGCAAGGTTCACACCGTGGTCGGGAGTCTTTTTGCCGATGACCGCGAGAATTATCGCCTTGCCCCTGTTCACGCGGTAAACGCGGTCGCCTGGCTTGTACTTCGCGGACTTGTCGAAGGGAACGAAACCTGCCGCCTCGGCAAGTCTTACAGCCTCTGCGCAGGCTTCACGCTCGGTCTTGCCCGCGTCCAGGAATACCTTATAGCCCTCGCAGAACTTATCCGCCTTGGCAATATCGCCCTCGGACATCTCAAAGCCCGTGTTCACGCGTTTCATAAAGAGCTTTTCCTTAAGCTCGCCTGCGTCTGTCTTCTTTTCTTTCTTTGCCATGTTTTATTTCCTTTCCTGCACGTAAAGTTCATAATACGTGTCTAACGCCTGATTTATTTTACCGACATAATGCGCCGCGTTTTTGCTCGGGTAATTGTCTATATGAATACCGTCAACTGATATATCCGGGTCATTGACCCAGCCGCTCACTTCCCCGATACCCGAGAAATACGCTGCCGCCGCCGTGTCGGTGCAGCCGAAATAGTCCGTAAGATAGCTTACCATATACGCTCCGTAGCGAATGTTCGTCTCGGGGTCATACATATCGTCAAATGTAACATCATCGCCGTCGCCCAGCCGGAACTTCACCCAGTCGAACGCAGTCTCCATGAGCTGCATAAGCCCTCTCGCTCCCACGTTTGAGACGGCATTCGGGTCAAAGCCGCTTTCGGTCTTTATGAACGAATATATCACATATTTGTCGATATCGTACTCATCAGCGTATTTTTCAACATATTCCGAATATCTGAGCGGGTGTGACGCAAGCTTGAATTCATAAACACTGCGCTGATAGATGCCGTATCCAAGATAAGCCGCGATACCGAAAAGCAGCACGAATATAAGCACGAATACCACTATCGTCCGTTTTTTGTTCAAGCTCCCGCCCCCCCACGTATTTTCTGCGCTGTACCACGCAGTTCGCGTTCAAACTCTGCCCGCTCACCGCTGTTCACAATGCTGTACTGCGACCGTGATATGTAGAACTTCGCATCGTGCTGTGAACCGAGACGGTCTTCAGCCTGTCCGCGGGTTATGCCGTCACGTTTCATTATGCGTTCCGCGCAAAGGCTTCTGTCGGCGGTGACGCATACTATGGTATCGCAAAGCCTGTCGGCACCGCTTTCAAAAAGCGTCGGAGCGTCAAGCAGAATGTGCTTCATATCAGAAACAGCGTATGAACAGATATCATTTATGATACGATAGGTTATGAATGGATAGATGATGTCATTCAGCGCTTCAAGAGCTTTACTGTCGGAGAAAACCAGGCTCCCGAGCTTTCGTCTGTTCAGTGAGCCGTCACCGAGAAGCATATCTGTGCCAAACCGTCTGGCTATCGCGGAAAGAGCAGGTCTTCCCGGCTCAACCACATGCCTTGCTGTCTCGTCGCAGTTTATCACGCCGAAGCCCTCCGCACGAAATACATCACAGGCGGTCGTCTTGCCCGCTCCCGACATTCCGGTAAGCCCGACTATGTAAATACCGTCATTCGTGTACAGCATTTTCCCCTCCGTCAAGGTCAATTATGCGAAATCCAGCCGAGCGCAGCAGTCTGTTATACACCGCAAGCCCTATGCCCGCAGTATCGGGCATACGTACATACACCTCGTCACAGCCACGTTCATCTGCTTTACGCAGACTTGCGAAGAGGTTCTCGGCCTGTTCCTCCGGGCTTTTTCCGTATGGAAAGCGTATAATGCTGTCATTCAGCTCCTCGCTGCCGCTGCCGAGAAAACCGACATTGTTCATTTTTTTACTGTTTATGAATTTTTCTGTATTCTTGTCGGTGCCCTTTAAAATATATACTTCCGCAGACGGTGAATAATGCTTGTATTTCATTCCCGGAGAAAGCACCTTTGCATCCGGCGAAATCATCTCCAGCACGCCGTTGTCTATCACAACATGACAGAACTCCCGGAGCATCTCCGGTGTGACCGCACCCGGACGCAGGATACGCACGCTGTCATCTCCTTCAAAGCACACTACCGTGCTCTCCACGCCGTATCTGCACTCACCGCCGTCAACTATCAGCGGTATCTTGCCGTTCATGTCGTCAAAAACGTGTGCGGCGCTTGTCGGGCTCGGAAGCCCCGAGGTGTTGGCGGAGGGTGCGGCTACGGGAAATCCGCAGCGCTCTATCAGCTCCAGCGTGAATTTATTGCGCGGCATACGCACCGCAGCAGTGCTCAGCCCGCCGCAGGTCTCCGCGGGAACGTGAGGCTTCCGCGGGAATATCATTGTGAGCGGACCCGGCCAGAAGTTCTCAGCCAGCCGCTTGGAAAGCGTACTCACCATTTCCGTTATGTCATACAGCATTTCCATTGAACTTATATGCAGTATGAGCGGATTGTCCTGCGGGCGGCCCTTTGCCCTGAACACCGACCGCACAGCGTTCACATCATATGCGTTTGCGGCAAGTCCATAGACCGTTTCCGTTGGGATTGCAACGATACTGCCGCTTTTCAGCAGCTCGGCGGCTTCATTCAATGCCGTCTCCCCTGCTTTTACAAGTTTAGTTTCCATTTGCTCTCCGTGTTCTTATATTTCTTAACCAATGAACAGAGCTAATCACTGCTGCCTGCAAGTTTTGCCGCTCTGTCGGCTATCGCAAGCGCGTCGAAAACCTCATCGCAGGTTCCGTTCATGAACTGTTCAAGCTTGTACAGCGTAAGCCCTATCCTGTGGTCGGTGACACGGCTCTGAGGGAAATTGTATGTGCGTATGCGCTCGGAGCGGTCGCCGGTGCCTACCTGTACCCTGCGCTCGGCGGCGATCCTGTCGGTCTGCTCGGTGAGCTTTGCCTCATACAGCTTAGTGTACAGCATCTTCATTGCCTTGTCCTTATTCTTGTACTGGCTGCGCTCTTCCTGACACTCAACTATCGTACCCGTCGGCTTGTGGATTATGCGTATCGCGGACTCGGTCTTGTTGATGTGCTGACCTCCCGCGCCGCTTGAACGGTATGTCTGATATTCAAGGTCAGCAGGGTTTATCTCGACATCGACTTCCTCCGCTTCCGGCAGCACTGCAACTGTGACCGTGGAGGTCTGTATCCTGCCCTGTGCCTCGGTCTCGGGAACCCGCTGAACGCGGTGAACACCGCTCTCGTACTTTAACTTGGCATACGCACCGTCACCTTCTATCGAGAAGCTTATTTCCTTGTAACCGCCGAGCTCGGTAGGGTTGGAATTCACAGTCTCGGTCTTCCAGCCTTTATCCTGTGCATACATTGTGTACATTCTGAACAGCGAGTTTGCGAACAGTGCGGCTTCTTCTCCGCCCGCACCCGCGCGTATCTCGATTATAACATTCTTATCGTCGTCCGGGTCTTTCGGGAGCAGCATTATTTTCAGCTCCTCGGTACAGCGGGCTATCACATCGCGGCTCTCGTTATACTGCAGCTGCGCCATTTCACGGAGTTCCTTGTCCGTGCCGCTTTCTTCAAGCATTTCCCTGGCTTCCGCAAACTCTTCCTCCGCTTTCCTGTACTCGCGGTATTTCTCCACCAGCGGAGACAGACCCTTATATTCCTTCATAAGCTTTCTGTACTGCTCCTGGTCGCTGATAACAGCGGCATCTGACAGCTTTTCGCTTATTTCCTCATACCTTTTTTCGGCTTCTTTGAGCTTTTCTATCATTGTCTCACCTCAAATCTATATTATACCATAATTATCTGTCTATTGCAACTGATTTTTGACTAAATCTCATGTAAATGAATAATCCCGCCCAGCGCTGCCGTACGCCCGGCGGGAATAATGTCAGACTATCTCTCCGATACGCTCCGCAGTCGCCGCAAATACCGAAAGCGGCTCGGCTGCCTGTGCGTCGCCAAGTGAATATATCTGCGACAACAGCAGCCGTCTGAGTTTCGGCGGCATATCCTTGTTCATAGATATTTTCCGCGGGAACATTTCTTTTACTATATCTATTTCCCAAAGTGAATCCTGTACATCATAAGCATCTATGCTGCAGGTATCCATGATGTCCCAGCCCGTTGCACACAGAGCGTTTTCTATCTCGTGAGGATAGAACATAGTCTTGATGTTGAAGTGGTCGGAGATATGGTATGTCTCACATATTGCCTGTATATCGGCAGCCATGAAGTGCTGATACTGCCCGAAGGTAGTGACCCGCGGATCCCATTCTGCAATACATATACGCGGCGCCCACCTGCGAACCTTGAACAGGATATCCCGAAGCTCCTCCTGTGAGGACATATACCAAAGACAGTGCGAAAGCACTACGTAACCGAATGAATTCGGTTCAAAATCAAACGAGGAGCTTAGAATGTTCACCCCGAGGTCAATGTTCACACGGTCGCCGAAATGTGAACTCATCAGTCTTTCGCGTGCAGTCCCAAGGTTTTCCGGGGAGCCGTAGTTCTCGTTCGCAAGGTCAACTGCATAAACAAATCCGCTTTCCCCTGTCGCATAAGCAAGTACAGCGGTGGTCTCACCCTGTCCGCAGCCTATTTCAAGCACTCTGCTCCCATAGTATATTTTCCAGAAATCCGCAAGTCTCAGCCTGTGTTCTATGCGGGAGCGTGTGATATCTCCCGTAAAACACGCAAGGTGCATTACTTCCTTAGCGCGTTCTTCGATATTTCCCTGCATAATAGTCCCTCAAAAAACAAACAGCCCTCCGTAAAACAGAGGGCTTACGCTGTCTTTGTCGTTCTGATATCAGTTTCGATGTACAACAGGCGTCAATTACTGCGCACGCTGTACTTTGCCTGAACGCAGGCATCTTGTGCAGACATTTACTCTGCACGGTGTACCGTCAACAAGAGCCTTAACTTTCTGAACATTGGGCTTGAAAGTCCTGTTTGTACGTCTGTGGGAGTGTGAAACACTGATACCGAAAGTGACACCCTTGCCGCATATCTCGCATTTTGCCATGGGTCATGCACCTCCTTACAATTGCGTTGATTTATACGTTTAATACTATGATATTTTATCAGATAATCCCGATTTTGTCAAGACTTTTTTCCATTTTTTTAATAATATTTTTTTGTTGGCTGTTCTAAGGAACAAAATACGCACAAATTGAGCATTTTTAACTTCATTTCAATTTGTCTGATATGTAGAAAATAACTGTCAAATCACACATAAATAAGCATTTTATTTGACAAAACAAGCTAATAATGATAAAATTAGTAAAATAGAGTAAATTTTCGATATTTACATAAAGAGGTTTATATGGCTGGAGAAATTTTGACCCAAGAACAAGTTAAAGCAATAATAGCTAAAAGAGACGCTCGTATTGCGGAGGAATTAACCGAGCCCGAGCCCATCAAAGCTGAGGAACCCGCTCCCACAGGCGGCAAGCTCTCGCAAGAGCAGATAGAGGCTATGCTTGCGGGCGCTAATGCACCCGCCGAACCCGAACCCGAGCCCGTCAATGCTGAGGAACCCGCTCCCACAGTCGGCAAGCTGTCGCAAGAGCAGATAGAGGCTATGCTTGCGGGCGCTAATGCGCCTGCCGAACCTGAGCCTGTCAAGGCTGAGGAACCTGTTTCCGGCGGTAAACTGTCGCAAGAGCAGATCGAAGCTATGCTTGCGGGCGCTAATGCACCTGCCG
>JAGBLA010000050.1 GCA_017635675.1 Ruminiclostridium sp. | reverse complement strand
TACCGCCCGCAGACTGCATCATAGGCTGTTGATATGCGGGCTGACGGTAATTCTGCATTACCTGCTGTACCTGCTGCTGTGTTGCTGTCTGCGGCTGTACAGGCTGTTGATAGACCGGCTGCTGAACCTGCTGTACAGGCGGTGGCGGGGACTGAATGTAAGTCTGCTGCTGTGGTGGCTGTGCAGCGTTCAGCCGGCTCCCACATTTATCGCAGAAAGCTGCTCCGTTGGTAACGGATGCTCCGCAGTTTGGGCAGAATTTACTGCCGACAGGGGGTGTATCGGGCGGCGCGGCTGTTCCGCAGTTCGGGCAGAAGCCTGCTCCGTCGGCTATCTGAGTGCCGCAGTTTGTGCATATCTTACTCATAAGCATACTCCTTTTCAGTAGGGATCGTCTGTTTACAAAACTATTATACTATATTTGCAAATGCACTCTCAATAGGTGACAGGCGATTGACATTGACAAATGAATTGTCAACCTATTGATTTTCGCGGCGATCTGTGATAAACTCGTAATAAAAGGAACCTCTAAAGACAGTACAGGAGTATCGGCTATGTTCAGTGAAAAGGTTAAACAAGTATTGGCACTGCTGGAAACATCATCGGCGGATATCGCGAGGATATCGGACTGTGACAAGTCGCATATAAGCCGTATGGTGAGCGGCGCAAGAAAACCAAAGGTCAACGGGGCGGCAGCTTGGCGTCTCGTGAGCGGTATATATCTGGCGGCAGATGAAAAGGGCAGGACAATTAAACTGTGTGAGATCATACGGTGCGAAAGGGGCTGCTCCGCCGAAGAGATAAAGGCACATCTGATGAAGTGGCTTTATGACGGAGAAGAAGCCGATGCAGCAAAGCCTCTGTCTCCCGCAGACAAAACTCCGTACCGTGCCTTCGGAGAAAAGCTCGGTGCCGCAATGGAGCTGACAGGGCTTTCAAATATACGCATGGGAAAACTGCTGAATATCGACCCTTCGTATATAAGCCGTTTTCGGAGCGGACTTCGCTCTCCGAAGGCAAATCCGAAAATGATGAGCGATATCTGTGTTACCCTCACAGAACGTGCGGCTTCACATGGAAAGCTCTCCGCTCTCGCAAGGCTGACAGGATCGGAAGCTGAATCAACGGCAGACTGCGAAAGCATATCGGATTCCGTATATGAATGGCTGTACAGCGACGAAAGAACTGACGAGACACCGCTTGTGCAGGGACTTATAGATCAGATCGGGTCATTCTCGGCGGATATAATAAAACCGCCCCTTTCATTTGAAGAAGCGGCTGATGAGGATATCATCTCAGAGGATATATCGGCGTATTACGGTCTGGCAGGGCTTCAGCGTGCGGTGATACGCTTTCTCGGAAATGTTTTCCGACGCGGTGAAAAGGAGCTGTATCTGTATTCCGATCAGAATATGGACTGGATGACAGCAGACCCGTATTTCCGCGCAAAATGGGCTTCGCTTATGATACTTTGTGTCACGAACGGAACAAGGATCTCGATCATACACAATATCAACCGCGATCTGTCCGAGATGACGGACGCGATAAAAAGCTGGCTTCCGCTGTATCCGTCCGGTATGATAAAGTCATATTACTGCAGGCTGCGCGCCGGCGAAAGATTTTCAACCACACTGTTTCTCTGCCCCGGTTATGCCTGTATATCGGGGTCAAATGCCGCGGGAACGGAAAATGAAAAGGGAATGTACCGATTTGACACCGACAGTTCTCAGCTGACGGCGTATAAAAACACCTACGATGAGCTTCTGAATCATTCCGGCGAGCTGGCGCGGACATATCTTACCGACTATATCGAAGGAACGGACGGTTACGATGATCTGCCGCTCTCCGTTATTTCTTACACGCTTTCCCTTGCAACAATGCCGGAAGATACGCTGCTGTCAATTCTTGACCGCAGCGGAAAGGATATGGCAGAGATAACACGGATAACCGAGCTTCACAAAAAGCTTTCCTGCCTTACAGAGCATCATGCGCGGGACTGCCGTCTGCATGAGTTTGCGCCTCTCCCTGCCGATGAAGAGCTGTTCGGAGGCAGGGTAATTGCCGATATACCGGGCTGTTCTCTCTCATACACACCAAAAGAATACGCCGACCATATACGAAATATCATCTCTTTTCTTGAGAATTACACAAATTATCGT
>JAGBLA010000049.1 GCA_017635675.1 Ruminiclostridium sp. | reverse complement strand
GATAATCGCCTTGACGGCAAACGCTTTTGATGAGGACGTTCAGAGAAGTCTGCAAGCCGGTATGAACGCGCATCTGACAAAGCCGATAGATAACGAGGCGCTGTACTCGGCTCTGGAAATGCTTATACATGAGTAGACCCCGAATGTCGCCGCTTCTGACTGCGGAAAGCACAAACCTAATAATTCCGGCAGAATCTTTTACGGACAGGCGTATCTGAGCATTTCACAGCCTGTCCCGGAGGATCCGTAGAAGAGTGATGCAGTGACGCTGTTGTTGTAATCGTATCCCATATAACGGTATCCGTTCTCCTTAATGCTGCGTTCATACATCGCCGAGAGCAGCTTTCCGGCTTCTTCGCGCCTGCCCGCAGTCATATAGTATTCAACGGAAGCAGAATTACCGCAGCACAGATGATCTCTCGGGCTGAGCGGCAGATCTCTGACGCTGTCGGCGGCGAGCTTTCTGCATCTTTGTATCTGCCCGCTGTCATATACGTTCTTATGGGTACCTCTAAAAACCGCTTTTTCACGCTGTTCGTTTGTAATAAGGGCAGGGGCGAGAACCGCAAACGGATTCTCGTCCCCGATCTCATTTACGATAAGTGTTGCCTGACGCGCAAAATAAAAAATTTTGACAAGCAAAATGCAAATTATAAAAAAAGACATTGAGAATATCGTTCTTACCCTTTTCGCTCCTGTGTCGAAGCAGGAAGCATCAGAAAATCACCCTAATATACCGGGTATCCTCGCAGGAAACAAACGTTCGGGCTGAAAAGGGCGGTTCTTTTTGTCAATTGTGTACAATCCGATGTGTGCGTAGTACTCCGTGTTTGACGTTCGTGTAGATTTTTTCGGAAAAAGTCTCAAAATGTTTGTTTTGGCAGGCAGATTGTGATATAATAAATGATGTTAAACGGTTGTTCGGTGAAAAAGCTGTATGTGCTGATGATGAGAAGCTTGTCAGGTATGAAAGCAGCAAGTTCCGATGCCGCGATAAAATGCAGAGTAGGGCGAACTCTTACCTTGAAGATTCTGCGAGCCGTCCGGAAAAGAATACGGATATGAAACAGCAATAAATGCTGCTTTATATAAAGGGAACCTCTAAAAACCCATTTTGAGAGAAAAAGAGCTATCCACTTTATGCCGCTTTGTATGCGCGCGTCCTGCGCGCTTTTGGCGGCAATACCACGGCTTCCTGCCGTGACCGTCTACTGCGTCAAACCTCCTAACCGGGCGCCAGCCCGGCTTCGTCGGCTTTCCTTGTATCCGACGAGGCTATCTCATTTTCTCTTTTCAAAGCGGTTTTTAGAGGTACCCATAACGGAACAAAGAAAGGAAACACGGATTTGGGAAGTGATTTATTCTGGTTCCTCGACTTATTTGTCCTCGGCATAACGCTGGTGACTGTTTATCGGGGAGCCAAGCGGGGAGCTGTGGCAGTGCTGATAGGCGCTGTGGCGGCGATAGCGGCTTTCGTGCTTGCGTCGCTGCTCTGCGGACCGATATCCGGCACTATCTACGACTCACTCGTAAGGAACAAGGTGGAGGAATACACCGCGCAAAGGCTCGGGAGCGCGTTTGACGCAGAGGTGATACACGGGCTCTCGGACGTGGATATGATGAAGACCAAAGTCAACGGGACTTACCTCTCCGACATGGTCATCGAATATGACGAACGCGGTACCGCGATCATAGATCTGTCCTCCGCGGATATGACCGAGACAGGCATTGACAGGGCTGACCTTTCGGGGTTCGGCATAAAAAGCGACCGCGACTGGACTGCGGTAAAGGCGGGTCACATAAACATCACTCAGTCCGATGTGAGACGCTATGGCATAGGGAATGTGATACTCGCGCGGTTCATCGCGTCAAACCTTACCTCGGGCGAAGTGTTCAGAGCCTTCGCGGACATCGGAAATAAGCTTGGCGAAACTGCCTCACCTTCATTGAAAAGCCTCGGCAGCGACCTGTCCGACGGAAGCCGCGACGCTGTGTACAGCTTTGTGGTCTCGATAGTCACGGTCGGAAGCGGTACCCTCGGAGAACGGGTCATGGACGATGTTATAACCCCGACGGTCATGGTCCCCCTCAGAGCTGTCGTGTTCTGTCTGATATTCGCGCTTGTAATGCTCATACTCGGTATAATTGCCAACGCGTCAAAGGTGATAAACCGCATACCGATAGTTTCGGAAGTAAACGGGGTGCTCGGCGCGGTGCTCGGTATTCTTGAGGCGGCTGTGGTGATACTGCTGATATGCATTATAATGCGGCTGCTGATATCTATATGCGGCGGTCAGCTCGTATTTATCAACGACGCAACCATAGAGCGCACGTTCGTATTCAAGTACCTGTACAGGATAGACGTGCTAAAGCTGCTAAATCTGTAATAACACTGCACATTTCCACATAATAAGACAATACAGAAAGGAAAGATGACTATGGATCTTATGTGCTCAAACTGCCGGAAGAGACCCGCGGTGGTGTTTATGTCCGGTATGAACGGGAACCAGAAATTCGAGAAGGGCTACTGCCTTAAATGCGCGAAGGAGCTCGGTATCCCGCAGGTGGACGAATACCTGAAGAAAATGGGGCTTTCGGACATCGACCTCGATAGCCTTGACAACGGATTTTTCTTCTCCGCGCCCAATGAGAATGACAGTGATGATGTCGATGACGAAGACATCGTCGGTGAGGACATCGAAGATGAAGATATCGGAGATGAGGAAGACTACCCGTTCGACGAGGACGATGATGAACTTAACGAAGAATTTGACGATGACGGCAATGACGGTCACGATAACGGCGGCGATGAAGATGCCGTTGACGGGTTCAAGGCAGGCGGCACCATGCCCGCGTTCTTCCAGAGATTCTTCCAGGCGCAGGATAACTCCTCTGACCAGGAAAAGAGAAATTCACGCAGCGGCAGCAGGAAGGAAAGCAAAAAGAAGCGCCCTAAGCGCTACAAATTCCTTGACACATTCTGCGAAAACCTCACCAAGAAGGCAAGCAGTGGCAAGATAGACCGCGTTGTCGGCAGGGACAAGGAAATGGCAAGAGTTATCCAGATACTCTCTCGCCGCACAAAAAACAACCCCTGCCTTATCGGTGAGCCCGGTGTCGGCAAGACCGCGATAGCAGAGGGTCTTGCGCTGAAAATGGCGAGCGGCGACGTACCGGAGGTGCTTAAGGACAAGGAACTGTACCTGCTCGACCTTACCTCGCTCGTTGCCGGCACTCAGTTCCGCGGACAGTTCGAGAGCCGTGTGAAATCCCTTATCACAGACATCAAGGAGCACGGAAACGTTATCCTCTTCATCGACGAGGTGCATAAGCTCGTCGGCACAGGCGACAGCGAAGGCTCGATGAACGCCGCGAATATGTTCAAGCCCGCGCTCTCACGCGGCGAGCTGCACGTTATCGGCGCTACCACCTTCAATGAGTACCGCAAATACATCGAAAAGGATTCCGCGCTTGAACGCCGTTTCCAGCCCGTTACCGTAAATGAGCCTACCATTGACGAGACTGTGGAGCTTCTCAAAGGCATAAAGAACTACTATGAAACACACCATAAGCTGGTAATCCCTGACGCTATCATTGAGCCCTGCGTAAAGCTTTCGGAGCGCTACATCACCGACAGATACCTGCCCGACAAGGCGATAGACCTGCTGGACGAATCCTGCGCTTACGCAACGCTCCACGAGCCGAAGTACAATGAGATGTATGAGGTCACACGCGAGGTCACTGAAGCCAACACAGCCCTTTCGACCTTACAGGAAAAGACCTCGGACAACGAGGAAGACCACTATGAAAAGGTGGCAAAGCTCAAGACAAAACTCGCGCAGCTAAATGACCGCATGGAGGAGCTCGGAAACTACCTCACCGGCTTTGAGCTGAAGCCCGACGCGCTTTCCGCTGTCATCGAGATGTGGACGGGCGTTCCCGCAAAGAAGATACTCGAAACGGAGTTCCGCAGGATATCAGACCTTGAAAGCGTGCTCAAATCAAAGGTGATCGGACAGGACGAGGCTTGCGAAAAGGTCGCGAAGGCTATCAAACGCTCCCGCGTGAACCTCACCACCAAGCGCCGCCCCGCGTCCTTCATATTCGTGGGTCCCACAGGCGTCGGAAAAACTCAGCTCGTCAAGGTGCTCGCCGAGGAGCTTTTCAGCGGCGTAGAGCCCCTTATCAGACTTGATATGTCCGAATACATGGAGAAATACAGCGTGTCCAAGATAATCGGCTCGCCTCCCGGATATGTGGGTTACGACGAGGCGGGACAGCTCACTGAAAAGGTGCGCCGCCGCCCATACTCCGTTATTCTGTTCGACGAGATAGAAAAGGCTCACCCGGACGTGATGAACATTCTTCTTCAGATACTCGACGAGGGTATGATAAGCGACTCCCACGGTAAAAAGGTGGATTTCTCAAACACACTTATCTGCATGACCTCAAACGCGGGCTCCTCCAGCGGTGAAGCAGGTCTCGGTTTCGGAAAGACCTCCGGCGACCTGTCACGTGAGAAAGCCATGAAGGCTCTGAGAGACTTCTTAAGACCGGAATTTCTCGGGCGTGTTGACGATGTTATCGTGTTCTCTCAGCTCACCGAGGAGAATTTCGCGGGTATCGCAAAGCTTCAGCTCAGCGATACCGCTGCGGCGCTCGCGGAGTCCGGAATAAAGCTCGACATCGACGACAGCGCTTACGCTTACATCGCCCGTAAGGCGTTCGGCGGCAAGTACGGCGGCAGAGATATCCTCAAAGTCATACGCGAAGATGTCGAGGACAGCATAGCTAACCTTATAATCAGCGCCGGCGAGGAACAGCCGAAAGTTATCCGTCTTTCTGCCGACGACAATGGAATATCGGTCAAGCAGGCGGAAGTATAATATATGGCAAGGGCATTTATAACCGGCGGCTCCGGCGGTATCGGCGCGGCGCTCGTGAGGGAATTCGCGAATACCCACGATGTCACGTTCACCTATCTGAACGGCAGAAGCGCCGCGGAAAAGCTTGCCGTGGAAACAAAGACCCGCGCGGTACGGTGTGACCTCAGCGAACCGGAAAGCATACACGCTGCCGCGGAAACTATACGTGACTGTGAGGTGCTGATAAACAACGCGGGGATAGCTTACACGGGACTTTTCACTGACATGAGCGACGCGGATATGCTGCGCGTGATAAACACAGACCTTACGGGAACGATGCTGCTCACGCGGGATATTGCGAGAGGTATGGTTCGGGCGCATAGGGGCTGTATCATCAACATCTCGTCGGTGTGGGGAGTTTACGGAGCTTCCTGCGAGGTCGCCTACTCCGCTGCCAAGGCAGGTATCATCGGCTTTACCAAGGGGCTCGCAAAGGAACTCGGTCCGTCGGGGATACGCGTCAATTGTATCGCCCCCGGAGTTATCGACACCGAAATGAACGCGCACCTCTCCCCCGACGATATGCGTGAGCTTGCTGATTCCACTCCGCTGATGCGCATAGGTTCTCCCGAAGATGTGGCGCACGCGGCAAGATTTCTCTGCGCCAGCACCTTCGTGACCGCGCAGATAATAGGAGTTGACGGCGGGTTCTGCTGAAAGACGCTTACAAAACGCGTGGCTGCCTCCGGGCGTTCATACCGGCAGTTCTATCGGAACAGGAATGCTTTTTCAAAAGCATATAAGACATGAGGTTAAAAGATATGGAAATCAATGAATCATCAATGTTCAGCTCGCTCAAACCGCTTATGCAGCCCGAAGAGAAGATACTCTGCCCCGTTTTCGCCAATATTCAGAAGGACGTGAAGCGCATGACGCACTCCACCAGTGAGTTCGCGTACATAACCGTCACAAGCAAGGGAAGGCTCGTTCTCTACCGTTTCGATTCCTCCGTGAGTCATTCGGAAGCATACCTGCTCTCAAATGTCATGTTCGGTGAGACGCAGAAAATGAAGAATACCGGCGTTTACTCCGCGGAGATCAGCTTTCTCAGCGATGCCGGTATCCAGGAGGATATCAACTTCGCAGTCGAGCCCAAGCCCAAGGGCAGAGCCGAGCATTTCCCGAACCAGGCGAAATACGCGGATAAGATGTTCGCGATATTCGACAAGCTCTTACCCTGAACCGGAGGTATAAACGTGGATAAATTCACCGAGCTTCGCGCAAAATATGATACGTTCGTTTACGAGAGCTTCAGCTTCGACAGCGAGGGATTCTCGTTCCTGTTCCGCACAGGGGAGTATGAGTTCCGCCCCGTGTGGAAATGGCGGGGGCTGCCCGACACTCCGCTTACACGGTACATCGTGTTCTCAATAGGCATGGTGGAGCTTGTGAGCTACTGGAAGTGCGCCTGCCCGCCCCGCGTTCTCGTGAAATGCGGCGCGCTGAACGAGGAACAGATACGGTGGTGGAAAAAGCTGTACTTCGGAGGGCTCGGAGAATTCTTCTACCGCAACGGCATTACCACCGACTTTGACAGTTTCATGAGTATCGAATGCGATAACTCCGATGTGCCGCGGTTCACCGATATACGCAGTGAGCGCAGCGGAGCTGTGATACCCGTCGGCGGCGGCAAGGACAGCATCGTGACGCTGGAACTTCTCTCGGGTATGCGGGACAGCTCGTACTGCTTTCTGATAAACCCGCGGGAGACCACTCTCGGCTGCGCCCATACCGCGGGATTTCCCGATGAACGCATAATCGCGCCGCGCAGGAGCATAGACCCGGAGCTGCTAAGACGCAACGCTGACGGCTGGCTCAACGGGCATACGCCGTTCTCGGCTATTGTCGCGTTTTCCGCATACCTTGCTGCTGTAGTATCCGGGGCGCGCTATATCGCGCTTTCAAACGAGAGCAGCGCTAATGAGGGCAATGTTTCCGGCAGCGATGTGAACCACCAGTACAGCAAGAGCACCGCTTTTGAGCGGGATTTCCGTGAATACTGCGCCAAGTGGCTTATCGCGGTGCCTGAGTATTTCAGCCTGCTGCGCCCGTGGACGGAATGGAGGATAACGGGGGAATTCGTTAAACACCCAAAATACTTCCCGGTATTCAAAAGCTGCAATTTAGGCTCGAAGAACGACGCGTGGTGCGGTAAGTGCGCAAAGTGTCTGTACGTGTATATCATGCTTGCGGGATATCTTGACGACGAGACGCTTCACGGCATTTTCGGGAAGGATATGCTGGCGGACGGGACGCTCACAGATATGTTCGACGCGCTGATGTTCCCCGACCTCGATAAGCCTTTTGAGTGCGTGGGTACCCGGGAAGAGGTGAATACGGCGCTCGCGGCGGCGGTGAAGCTGCGTGAGGGAAGAAAGCTCCCCGTGCTGCTCGAACGCTACGCGCAAAGCGAACACGCGGCTCCCTCGGACATCAGCGGGTATTTTGACAACGATAACTTCGTTCCCGATGAACTTTTAGGACTTCTTAAATGCTGAAACACCTCTCCCCCGCCTGCGGCGGGGGAGTAATTCGATAACTGTGTTCCGACACAGGACTTCATCTACATGAAAGGCGAGAAAATGAACGTTTTTTACGACAGACTGAAAGAGTTTTTCACCGGAAAGAAAGTGCTTATCCTTGGGTTCGGACGAGAAGGCAAGGTGACGCTCGGACTGCTGAAGCAGTTCGGCTGCGATATTGCAATAGCCGACATGAACCCTGTCACAGACACGGACGCACAGGGAATACCGCAGTTCACGGGCGAAAACTATCTGGACGCGATGCGGGACTATGATATCATCATGAAAGCACCGGGAGTAGTGCTGCTCGACAAGGTGCCTGCTGATGTGAGACCGCGTATAACGAGCCAGACAGATCTTTTGCTGAGATACTGCCCGAACCGTATAATCGGTATAACAGGCACAAAGGGCAAATCCACTACCTCATCGCTCATATACCACTTTCTGTCACACGCGGGAGTGCCTTCCATACTTATCGGAAACATCGGAGTACCGCCGCTGAGCTGCGCCGAAACGCTGAGCGGCGACACGGTGATAGTCTGTGAGATGAGCTGCCACCAGCTTGAATATGTGCAGGCTTCTCCCGATATTGCGGTGTACCTCAATCTTTTCGAGGAGCACCTTGACCACTACACAGGCTTCGCCGCGTACAAGGCGGCAAAGGAGAACATATACCGTTTTCAGAAGCCCGGCGATACGCTTATCGTCAACAGTGCGCTTATCCCCGAGTGCGTTACTTCACGCGTTGTCACAGCTTCGCTGGACGACAATACCGCGGATATTCACGTCACCGGTATGTCGCTTACCATAGGCGGAGCACCCGTGCCTGTGAAGACTAAGCTTCTCGGTCGGCACAATCTATACAATATCGGTATAGCTATGTACGCCGCGCACCTCTGCGGGGTCGGATATACCGATATGCAGCGCTCCGTTGAGAGCTTCGACGGACTGCGCCACCGCCTTGAGGACGTCGGGACCTTCGACGGCGTGAGATACATCAACGACAGCATAAGCACCTGTCCCTCCACCGCCGTTGCGGGCGTCAGAGCTTTCGGCGGCGCGGTCGATACCATTATCGTCGGCGGCATGGACAGAGGTATCGACTACACGGAGCTTGTGGATTTCCTCAACGGCTCGGATATCACCAACGTGATACTGCTGCCCGACAGCGGACATAAGATAGAGCCGAGGCTCAACGGCTCTAAGCTCTCGATATACCACGCGGCTGACCTTGCGGACGCGGTGAGCCGCGCGAAGGCTGTTACCAAGCGGATATGCCTGTTCTCCCCCGCCGCGGCGAGCTATGGTTTCTACAAGAATTTCGAGGAGCGCGGAGAACACTTCGCAAAGCTTGTGAAAATGTCCTGAAATGTCCTTGTTTGTCCTCACGAAACATGATATATTGCTATTATAGACCTGCATGGGAAGTGCAGGTCTATAATTTTTCGCCAAAACAGGGAAAGGAGCATACATGGCAACCAGAAAAGCGATAGCCGACCGTGACGAGATACTGAAATTCCTCACCTCGGTCATGCGCAGTGACGAGCTTTCCGAAAAGGACAGGCTCGGCGCCGCGTTCAAGCTCGGGCGGTATCTCGGACTTGAAACCGGCGACGGAGACAGCGGAGATATACCCCGCGTGATAATCTATGACGGCACCGCAAAAAATAAACTTTCTTGACCTCATCGCGCCGTCCTTTTACAGCGTCCACCGCGATATCGGGGAATGTGCGCATACTCACTACGCACTTTGCGGCGGACGCGGGAGCTGCAAATCCTCTTTCGTGAGCCTTGAGATAGTGCGCGGCATAATGGCTGATAAAAACGCCAACGGGATAGCCGTGCGCAAGATAGGCAGAAATATCCGTGAGACTGTATTTGAACAGCTTTTGTGGGCAATAGATATGCTCGGCGCTTCCGACCTTTGGGACAGTCGCGTAAGCATTCCCGAGCTTGTCTATAAGCCCACGGGACAGCGAATTATTTTCCGCGGCGCAGATGACCCGAGAAAGTTCAAATCCGTCAAGTGCTCGTCGGGCGTCATGAAGTACATCTGGTACGAGGAGGCTGACGAATTCGCCGGCATCGAGGAGCTTGACATGATAAACCAGTCGCTTATGCGCGGGACGGGAAATTTCTTTGTTTTCTATACCTATAACCCGCCCCGCAGCAGCTCGGCATGGATAAATACCGCTTTCGCCGTGCCGCGCGATGACAGGCTCACCCACAGGAGCGACTACCGCAGCGTTCCTGCCGAATGGCTCGGAGATGCATTCATCGCGGAAGCCGAATATCTGAAAAGCTCCGACCCGCGGCGGTACGGAAATGAATACCTCGGGGAGATAACAGGCACCGGAGCCGAAATATTCACCAATGTTACCCTGAGACCGATAGACGACGGGCAGATAGCGGGATTTGACAGGGTATTCCGCGGTACAGACTGGGGCTACGGTGCCGACCCGTTCGTGTATATCGCTGTCGCACTTGAAAACCGCACGCTGTACATATTCTCGGAATACTACAAGTGCGGAGCGGGATTCGATGATATTGCGGAGGCTCTCAAAGCCCGCGGTGCCTGCGGAGTTATCACCGCCGACAGCGCCGAGCCGCGCTCTAATGACGAGCTTCGCGCAAGAGGGTTCAATGTGCGCGGCGCAAAAAAGGGACAAGGCTCAATTGAATACGGTATCCGTATGCTGTGCGGGCTTTCGGCTATCGTCATCGACCCCGTACGCTGCCCGAACGCCGCAAGAGAATTCACCGGCTACAAGCTCATAAGCGACGGCAGCGGCGGGTTCCGCAGCGGATATCCCGACCGGGACAACCACACGATAGACGCTGTGCGCTACGCTCTTGAGGAGCATTTCTCAAAGCGCACAGTGAAATTCATCGACAGAAAAAAGTTAGGACTTTAGACAAAAAGGAGGAATTTCATGTTCACAATTCCCGAAAACACGAATATCACACCAAAGCTCGCGGTGAAGTTCATTCTCCGCCACGCGGCTCTCAATGACAGGCTCGACAGGCTGTACAGCTACTACATCGGCGAACACGCAATTCTCGACCGCAGGACGGACAAGGGAGCCAACAACCGCCTTGTCTGCAATCACGCAAAATACATCACCGACTGCACCACCGGGTACTTTCTCGGCTCTCCCGTAAGATATGTGAGCCGCACGGGCAAGGATATCTCGGTTATCACCGATACTCTCAAACGCGCAGACAGCGACACCCAGGACATCGACCTCGCACGGTTCGGCTCCATTTACGGTATGTCATACGAAATGCTGTACATCGACGCAGAGGGACAGATAAAGCTCGCAAGCCTCGACCCGCGAAGCGCTTTCGTGGTCTATGACGACACCGTCGAACAGAAACCATTGTTCGGAGTGTACTATATGCCCATCAACTCCGGCGACGGCTATCGCTCGGGCTATCGCGTGTACCTCTGCGACAGCTTCTCTATAACAGAATTCTTCACTACAACGTCATTCACCATAACTAAAAAAAATGAACCGTATGAGCATTTCTTCGGCGGCGTTCCCATTATCGAATACTACAACAACTGGGACAAACAGGGCGATTTTGAGCAGGTAACTACCCTTATCGACGCGTACAATACACTCCAGTCAGACCGAGTAAACGACAAGGAACAGTTCGTGGATTCTCTTCTCGTCATCAAGGGTCAGATACTCGGCGATACCTCAGAGGAGCAGAATGACACATTCAATGCTATCAAGCGTTACGGCGTAATGACTATCGACGACACAGGCGACGCAAAGTGGCTCACAAGGCAGTTCGATGAAAGCTCGGTGGATATTCTGCGGCGTTCCCTCGAAAGCGATATACACAAGTTCAGCGGCGTTCCCTGTCTCAGCGATGAGAGCTTCTCCGGCAACAGCTCGGGCGTGGCGATAAAGTATAAGCTTCTCGCGTTCGAGCAGATGACCAAAATTAAGGAGCGCTATTTCACCGAGGGGCTGAAAATACGTCTGTCCCTTATCGCCAATGCGCTCGATGTGCTTGGTTACTCAAAGCCCGATGTCGGAGATATACAGATAATCTACACGCACGATCTGCCCGAAAATGAAGCGGAAATAGCAAAGACCGTAAGCCTGCTGAAGGATGTACTGCCTAACGATAAGCTGGTCAAGCTGCTGCCTTATGATGTGTGAGATCGGGGGCGCTTGACGCACTTGCCTTTTATCTCGGCGTCCATGCCGCGTTTTGGGCAAGTGCTTCCTGCACCACCCCAAACCAGCTCAAAAAGAACTCCCCCGACAGATGTATATCTGCCGGGGGAGTTTAAAAATGACAGTAACTGAAAAGAACTGTTGCTTTACTTCGCCGTTACACGCACGACATCGCTTCTGTAAACATCAGTCCATTCGCCGTCAACGAGCGCCTTTACAGCGTAAGCGTACTCTATGCCGGGCTTTGTGCCGTTCACGCGCAGTGCGTGCTTGTCGGTCACGATGATGGGTTTCAGCCTGTTGTTTGCGACCTTGAAGGCTTTGTACGCTTCGGCGCCGTCCACCTCCAGCCAAGTCACTCTTATGAAGCCCTTGCCTGCGGTGATGTTGAGCGCGGGCTTGTAGTAGCTCTTCACGGAGGTCTTGTAGGAATTGCTTTCCGCGCTTTCCTTGCCGTCCACGGTGTACTTCACCATAAAGTTCTCGGTGACATTGTTGGCTTTATTGATGCTGTCGATCTTGCTTGCTTCCAATGTTCCGGTGTTGGTGAACGTGCCTTTCTTGCTGTCGTATTCATAGATCGTGTAGTCCTTGCCTGTGGAAACATAGTATTTTCCGTTTGCTGCGTGGACTACATCGGCTTTTGTAGCCTTTCCGAGATCCTGCACAAACACATACTTGTCGCCGACCATGATATAAAGCGAGTACGCGGAAGCTTCGGGGATAGCGTCCCATGTCAGCGCGTTCACGTTCTGCGCGTCCTGCATGCCCGTGATGTTGTACTTTTTGATTTCAATAGCCGGAGTGGTGGCAGTGGTTGCAGTCGCCGTTGTCGGTATGGACGGCGGGTAATAAGGTGTCGGGATATTGGGTGTCTGATCAGGCGTAACGGGATCAGCGTTTGTGGCATGATACGACGCGGTTATCTCGACATCGACGGCGGGCATTTTGAATGTTGTGGTCGCCGCGCTTGCGTTCGCAAATGTAACACCCTCTGTGGTAGTAGTCCAGCCGTTGAATTCCGTGCCGGAAACGGCAGGTTCTGCCTTTATAGTAACTTCTGTGCCCTCCTCGGCTTCCGTCACTTCCTTATCGTTTACGTAAGCTTTGCAGGTGTTGATCATCGTAATATTGTATTTGGTTATCACAACAGGTGCGGGGGCGGGTTTAGCTTTCCATGTAAGTTGCTTGTATTGAATTTTGGTAAGTGCGGTACCCGCTGTAATCTCGGTATCGCCGTCAAAGAGGACCGTGTCGCCTGTGCCGTAGGCTACTTTTGCGTCGTTCGGGGTTTCATAGAAAGCACCACTTTGTATCGATAATGTTGCGTCTGCTGTTCTGTCGATCTCGGTTCAAATGTCACAGTTGCAAGTTTTTCACATGATTTGAACGCATAATCGCCTATACTTGTAACGCTATTTGGAATGGTCACGCTTGTAAGAGATGTGCAGTTATTGAACGCACCCAGACCTATACTCGTCACGCTGCTCGGAATTGTCACGCTTGTAAGATTGGTGCAGTTAATGAACGCACCCTGACCTATACTCGTCACGCCGTTCTGTATCTCTAATTCGGTAATATTTACTGCTATATCATCCCAATCATCGGCAGTACCTACCGCTGTCCAACCGTTATTTTCCATAGCGCCGGGTTGTTCGGCAGATTTCTTCGCTACGGTGAGCTTTGTGCCGTCGAGAATAGCGATGACATTGCCGTTTGTCCATGCTTTAGCGCTCGGCGCTTTCCATGTGAGGGTCTTGTCCTGAATAGCAGTAAGTAATGTTTCCGTTGTTATTGGTGTATCGTTATCATAAAGAACCGTGTCGCCTGTGCCGTAGGCTACTTTTGCGCCGGATTTGGTGCCATTGAAAGCGTCCTCGCCTATCGCTAAAGTTTTTCCGGCTATTGCATCTGTCTCTGATACCCGTTCAAAGGTCACGGTTGCAAGATTGGAGCAGTCATAGAACGTCTCCTTACCTATACTCGTCACGCTGCCCGGAATGGTCACACTTGTAAGAACGGTGCAGCTTCGGAATGCACCGAAGCCTATACTCGTCACGCTGCCCGGAATTGTCACGCTTGTAAGAGAGGAGCAGCTATCGAACGTAGAGCTGCCTATACTCGTCACGCTGCTCGGAATTGTCATACTTTCAAGAGAGGAGCAGTAATAGAACGCAGCACCGCCGATACTCGTCACGCTATCCGGAATAGTCACGCTTGTAAGAGATGCGCATTTGTTGAACGCATCCTGACCTATACTCGTCACGCTGCTTGGAATGTCCACGCTTGTAAGAGCCGTGCACTCCCGGAACGCATTATTGCCTATACTCGTCACGGTGCTTGGAATGTCCACGCTTGTAAGAGCCGTGCATAAGAAGAACGCACCATTGCCTATACTCTTAACTCCTTCCGGAATTGTAACGCTTGTAAGAGAGGAGCAGGAACTGAACGCACTGTTACCTATACTCGTCACGCTGTTTGGAATGTCCACGCTTGTAAGAGAGGAGCAGTTAGTGAACGCATCTTTACCTATAGAAGTCACTCCGGAATCTATATCAATCTTTTCGATATTTGGTCTGTAGGTACTCCAATCGGGTGCTGAATTAAAATCCTTCATAGCTCCCGTGCCGGATATGGTGAGAGTTTTGGAAGTTGAGTTATATTCCCATGTAACATTATTTCCTTCCGCACCGCATTCACCGGAAATTGGTGGTAACGCGCTCGCCGTCACGGTCATTCCCACCATGCACGAAATTATCATGCACAACGACAGGAATACGCTTAGAATTTTGTGTTTTGTTTGTTTCATTTTTGTTATCCTTTCTTAATTTAATACAAAAACGCCCGCAGCCGCAGTTATCCCGCGGTCACGAGCGTAATAGTCTATTAAATTGGTATGACAAAAAGACAGAGTTACCT
>JAGBLA010000004.1 GCA_017635675.1 Ruminiclostridium sp. | reverse complement strand
TGAGAGGGTACAGATCTTCATACTGTATTTTCATAGGCACACCCCTCTCGCTATGCGCCTACCGCTTGTCTTGCCCATTGTCCGCTCTTTGCCACACCGAGCGCCAGCGCCAATGCCGTTATCGTAATTCCCATACTGTCTGTACCGCCGAGCAGATCGGCTACCTGTGAAAATGCGTAGAACATTACTACTACCACAAGTCCCTGTATGCAGACCGCCGCATAGCTCTTGATAAACGCTTTTGCGCTGTCATGCCAGCCTTCCGCCGCAAATGTCGCAAGCGGTATCGGAGATATGACGGTATATACGATTATTTCAAACAATCGTCCGATAAGTATCAGATTTATCACCCAGCACGCACCCATGAGAATAAAGTATGTCGGCATCGTTTCAAGGTACTTGAACAGGTAATTCAGATTCAGAAATCCCGCGTCCGCAGGCTGCTGTATTATCGCATCCGTTGAAAACTTTGACAGGAATCCGTAGTTATCCTGCGTCAGCCCGGCAGCAAGAGAATTAAATCCGTTGAATATGATGCCCATGATACCACGCGCGTTCTCGACTATGACTTTAGCCATAACGAACTTGAAAACGAGCTTGAACACCTGTTCATAGCTTTGAATTTTTAAGAGCATCGCTTCATTGCATAGCTCTATGAAAAAGAACATCGTGACAAGAACTAACGCCACACCCTCAATAGCAGACATCGCGGTATCTATGACTCTGATACTGCTGTCGAAGGGATTTATGGTAAGAGCTTTGACCGCGTTATAGAATGTGAAATTAATCATATCGAGCCAGTCGCGGACCCATTGCTCCACCGTTGCCCATTCAATCAATTTTCATCAGCTCCTTCCGCCGTTTCCGTTCCGGGCAAGCCGTAGCGGGCTCGCCCACGGAAACATAGTGTATCAGCTCTTGAACATATCGTAAGCCTTGGCTACCGCAAATACGATAAAGCCGGATGCGAGGCACATAAGACCTCTTGTTTTACCGTCGGCGGAGTCATCCTTGAAGCCGAGAGCGAACTGCACAGCACCGATGAAGCCGACAACGAGACCGATTCTCGCCACCCAATCGACGATGAACTCAACGACCGTGTTAAATGTATCAACACCTTCGCCGCTGGTTCCTTCCGCAAAGCAGGTAACGCCCATAACGGACATTGCCATGGAAGCAGCCATAACACCGGTAGTTATCTTGCGGATCGCGCGCATACGACGCGCGTCGCGCTGCTGCTCCGTGAGCTTGTCTGCGGGGGCAAAGTCCTCCTTGATCTCCGCGAGCTTGGTCCTCGCCATACCGCAGACCTTCTCCTTGATGTTTGTACCGAAATCCTTAATTGTGTTTGTAAGTCTCATAATTTAATTCCTCCATAATTTCATTGTTATAAACCGAACTCATCAAGATAGCTTTCTTCTGTACATTCGATGTAAGGCGGTTTGAGATTTGTCTGCTGCGTCGTCATAACCTTATCATCATCTTCTATATCAGCGGGATCGGGACCTTTTTTCGGCATCTTCGTTCCAATCTGTCCCTCGCTGTGATCGTGATTAGTATTAAGCGCTAGCTTATCGCTGTTTTCGACACTCTCGACCTCAACATCTTCGTCCTTGTTTTTCTTGCTATCTTTTTTTTCTGTACCGTCCTCCTCCACAGGCTCGGTCATCAGATCACCGTTATCCGCATCATCCTGAATATCAGATTGAGCAGTCACTGTATGTATGTCGCTTAACAGATAGGCATTTTCTTTTGCCGAGTCCTCTAAAAGCACATAATTCGGGTGCTTCTCTATCTTGAATTTATCGCAGAAGAACGGATAGATACCACGGACGAACAAAATGCACTCGTTATCTTTCAAGACTTTAAGCTCGTCCACCGTCATCAACTCACGCCCCAAGATTCCGTCATTCTCCGAGGTAGAACCCTGTCTGCCCCTTGTTCGGTTCCGGGATCGTGTGTCAATTGTTTCCTTTCCCAGCATTTTGGAAACGTGCTCTAATGTGGTGGGCTCCTGTCCTCCCAAAAACAAGAGACTGTCACAGTTTCCGAGAACATTTTCCCAACTGTCCTTGTACATCTTTTTCAGCTGCGAAAGGTTCTGAATAATTACATTTGCGGATATTTCCATA
>JAGBLA010000048.1 GCA_017635675.1 Ruminiclostridium sp. | reverse complement strand
TACTACGGAGGAAAAAGCTATGACAGACGACCGAGAATACTACATCGAGGAATTCCGCAAAGCACGGGAAAGCGGCAAATATTACCTCTATGGCGAGAACCCCGAAGAAATGACGTTAGAGGAATTGAAGAACGCATACATAGATATGCAGAACTACCTCTCCGATGCACGGACGCACGATTTTTAATAGGCGGAGGACTGTATGCAGGAAGTAAAAGTAACGGTCAACAGCGGTATGATCTCCGACCAAGAATTGCAGGAATACATATTGCGCGGACGGAGAAATCAGCCCCACAATGAACTTGTCGGGATAACCATTACCCTTGACGGGGATTTTGCGAATATAGACTACAAATACGCAAATCCGCTCACGGCACGATGCCGTGAAGAAGGTTTCCAAAGGCGCGCACGACGCGCGCAAAAAAGAAACCTTCTAAATGCACACAGCGTTTCTCAATGTGCGGAGATATGATTATTGAGAACTTCGAGAATCTCAACCAAGCCAAGCAAGCGGAATATCTCGACCGTGTGCCAAATGAGGTATAGACAGGAATATGGATATATTAACGATAATAATCGCAGTATGCTCTTGTCTGAACCTGATACTGCTGTGTATTGTTCTCGCAGGCAGGAGTAATACCAAGAATGTGAACGATAAGCTGCTGGAGCTGAAGAAAACCATTGACACCGAAAGCCGTGAGCACGACAAAAGTATTGCGGTCATTCAAACCACGCTGCAATATAACGAAGCTCTTATAAAGTCCATTGAAGCGGGCTTTTCCGAGCTTAAAGCCGATGTCCTCCAAAAGATTAACGACATCAACGTATCAAACGGCGACTGCATTACAAAGCTGATTAAGGAGAACACCGAGCACTTCGACAAGCTGAACGGCACTCTTATCAGCAGCATTGACAAGCTCCGCGCCGAGAACAAGGAGAGCCTTGACAAAATAAACGGCACGGTCAACGAGAAACTGCAGGACGCGCTCGACAAGAAGATAAACGAATCGTTCAGAACGGTAAACGAGCAGCTTATAAGCATATCGAAGGGTCTCGGAGAAATGCAGAGCGTCGCGTCGAATGTCACCGACCTGAAAAAAGTGCTGTCTAATGTCAAGACGCGCGGCAACTTCGGTGAGGTGCAGCTTGAAGCGATATTGCAGGATATACTCACTCCCGACCAGTATGTGAAACAGGCAGACATTATCGGCAACGGAACGCTTGTCGATTTTGCAATAAAGTTTCCCGGTACGGATAATGCTCCAGTGTACCTGCCGATTGATTCCAAGTTCCCCGGTGACAGCTATGAAGCGCTCGTTGACGCAATAAATACCGGAAATCGGGACGAGATCGAACGCTGCCGGAAGAGCTTGCAGAACGTAATCAAAGCCGAGGCAAAGAGCATACACGATAAATACATATCGCCGCCGACAACAATGGACTTTGCGATAATGTTTTTGTCCTCCGAGGGACTCTATTCCGAGATCGTCAGCACCGCCGGACTTGTAGCGGAATTGCAGACTATGCACATAAATATAGCGGGACCGTCCACTATGTCAGCAATGCTCAACAGCTTCCGCATAGGCTTT
>JAGBLA010000047.1 GCA_017635675.1 Ruminiclostridium sp. | reverse complement strand
CAATTTGAGAGAAAAAGAGCTAGCCACGCCGTCTACTGCGTCAAACCTCCTAACCGGGCGCCAGCCCGGCTTCGTCGGCTTTCCTTGTATCCGACGCAGCTATCTCATTTTCTCTTTTCAAAGCGGTTTTTAGAGGTACCCTAAAGCAAAAGCACTCCGAATGACCGGAGTGCTTTTGCTTTGTAAGGGAGATCCTATATATAGTACATCGGCTGAGCCGAACTGTCGGAAGCGAGCCTGTCCGCGATGTCACGCAGTGTAACGCTGTCCGTGAAGCTTTGCAGATACGCGGTCATCTTGCTCCACAGGCACTCCGAGACCGCGCTTGCGATACGTGAGTCCTCTTTGACGGAATAATCTTCAAGGACAGTGCGGTCAAGGGCGTTTATAACGTCCCGCAGAGTAATTTTGTCGGCCGGACGGGTGAGCGTATAGCCGCCGTGTGAGCCTTTGACGCTTTTGATTATATTTGCCTGTCTGAGCTGGGGGAGTATCTGTTCGAGGTACTTCGCCGAGATGTTCTGACGCGCGGAGATATTTATTACCGTCACCACGCTGTCATTTGAGTATATGCATATATCCACAAGCGAGATTATCCCGCATTCGACTTTTGACGATATCTTCACTGTGTCCTCCTTATAATACCGTAATCCTATCGTTTTAATAAGTATAACATTTTTTCACGCTTTTTGCAATGGTCGGAATAGATAAAAAAAGATAAAGCCTATTAAATATATATGTATAATATGCAGAATTAGCTTAATTCCTATTGACTTGGTATGAAATAGGGAGTATAATGAATGTAACAAGAACCTAAGGTCGGTGATAAAATGGGTTTCAATACTTCGCTGCTGCATGGCGCGGCGGCGGAAGACAGATACGGCTCCACACAGACGCCAGTATATCAGGTGAGCGCGTTCGCTCACGAGAGCGCCGAGGAGCTTGAAAAGGTTTTCGCAAACCGTGCTCCGGGATTTTCATATTCCCGTATCGGAAATCCTACAGTTTCTGCGTTTGAGAAGCGGATTGCCGCTCTTGAGGGCGGCATAGGAGCAGTTGCGTGTTCCTCGGGAATGTCAGCGGTGACTATGGCTTTGCTGAATATCCTGCAGGCGGGTGACGAGGTCATCGCGGGGTCAGGACTTTTCGGCGGGACGATAGACCTGTTCGGCGACCTCGCCGGATTCGGGATAACTGCCCGATTTGCCGAAAGTGTGACTGCGGAAAGCATCGCGCCGCTCATAAACGAGCGCACGAAAGCGGTTTTTACCGAGCTTATCGGCAACCCGAAGCTCGATGTCGTGGATATAGACGCTGTTGCGCGTGTCTGCCACGACAACGGCATACCGCTTATAATAGACAGCACTACGGCGACGCCTTACCTCGTCCGTCCGTTTGAGCACGGAGCGGATATCGTAGTCCACTCCGCGTCAAAGTACATAAACGGCGGCGGCAATTCGATAGCGGGAGTTATAGTTGACAGCGGCAGTTTCAGATGGGACAGCGGGAAATTCCCGCAGTTCGGAAAGTACCGTATTTTTGGCAGGAACAGCTATCTCGCAAAGCTGAGAAACGGATTCTGGCGCAATGCGGGAGCCTGTTTGTCGCCGTTCAACGCGTTCATGTGCTCGGTTGGGCTGGAAACGCTGGGGCTGCGTATGGAGCGGATATGCTCGAACGCGAAAAAGCTTGCGGAGCATCTGAGTTCCCTTGACGGCGTTACGGTAAACTACCCCGCGCTGGAAAGCAGCCCGTATTACCCGCTTGTACAGTCGCAGCTCGGCGGCAGGGGCGGCGGTATCTTAACGATACGCGCGGGCAGCAGGGAAAAGGCATTTGCGCTGATAAACCGCCTGAAATACGCGCTTATCGCCACGAATATAGGTGATATACGCACCCTCGTGATACACCCCGCAAGCACAATATACCTGCACTCTACAAAGGAGCAGCGCGAGAAAGCGGGAGTTTACGATGATACGATACGCGTGAGTGTCGGCATCGAGGACATCGGAGATCTTATAAATGACTTTGAAAACGCAATAAAAGGAGACAACGGAAATGGCTGAATTCAATATCACAGATACGGTAGATATCACCGACGTGAACTGCCCGATAACCTTCGTAAAGGCAAAGGTGGCTCTGGAGGAGCTTGACGACGGGAATATACTTGAGATACGTCTCAACGACGGAGAGCCGGTGCAGAACGTGCCGCGCAGCTTAAAGGAAGAGGGTCACAAGGTACTGGAGCTTGCGCAGAACGATGACGGAACATACCGTCTTATCGTACAGAAGGTCGGTGATTGAATGGCGGAGAGGATAACCGCGGCGGATTTCGGCAGCAAGGTGCTGAGTGCGCGTGAGCCGGTACTTGTGGAGTTCTACTCGGACTCCTGCGTACCCTGCAAGATGCTGTCGCCTGTGCTTTCACAGCTCGAAAGCGAGCTTGACGGCAAACTCGGCATATACAAGGTGAATGCGGGCTATGAGCCCGGACTTGTGGAGCAGTACGATGTACAGGCTTCACCCACACTGATATTTTTCAGTGAGGGAAGGGAAATTTCGCGGCTGCGCGGAATGACCAAAAAAGAGGCGCTGATGACAGAATATGAACGGATAAAGGAGACAAAGGCATGAAGATAACAGTTGCAGGTAAAATAAAGGAATACGCTGACGGGATAACCGTCGCACAGCTCGTGGAGCTTGAAAACGTGGAGACACCGCAGTACGTCACGGTCACGGTGAACGATGAATTTGTGGAGAACTCACAGCTTGCCGAAAAAACGCTCAGTGACGGCGATACTGTGGAATTTCTGTACTTCATGGGCGGAGGTGCGGTGTAATGGCATTCACGAATGAACAGCTTGAGCGCTACTCCCGACATATAATTCTGAAAGAGGTAGGCGCGAAGGGACAGAAGAAGCTCTCACAGGCGAAGGTGCTGATAATCGGCGCGGGCGGACTGGGAGCACCTGCGGCGCTGTACCTCGCTGCGGCGGGCGTAGGAACTATCGGTATCGTTGACGCGGACGAGGTGGATCTCTCAAACCTGCAGCGGCAGGTCATACACACTACCGCCGACATCGGAAAGCCCAAGGTACAGTCCGCGAAAGAAACAATGGAAGCCATAAACCCCGACGTAACGGTGAAAACGTACCACACATTCGTTACGAGCGAGAACGTGCTTGATCTGATCTCGGACTATGATTTCATACTTGACGGCACGGACAATTTCCCCGCGAAGTTTCTGATAAACGACGCGTGCGTAATGGCGAAGAAACCGTTTTCACACGCGGGTATCATACGTTTCAAGGGACAGCTTATGACTTATGTGCCGGGACAGGGTCCGTGCTATCGCTGTGTCTTCAAAAATCCGCCGCCGAAGGACGCTGTGCCGACCTGCAAGCAGGCGGGAGTTATCGGAGCTATGGGCGGCGTGATCGGCTCTTTGCAGGCTATGGAGGCTGTAAAGTACATTGTCGGCGCAGGCGAGCTTCTGACGGGGTATCTGCTGACTTTTGACGCGCTGAAAATGGAGTGGCACAAGGTAAAGCTGCCGCCGGATACGCATAACTGCGCGGTCTGCGGAGACCACCCGACGATAACGGAGCTTATAGATTACGAACAGGCGGAGTGTGATATGAAATGATAAAGATGCGCAGGAGCGACTATGAAACTATCCTCGCCCACGCGAAAAAGGAGGCTCCCGTGGAAGCCTGCGGGCTTATCGCGGGACGCTTTGACGGCGATGACAAGATTATCGAAAAAGTGTATATCCTCACCAATACCGACCATGCCGAGGAGCACTTTACCCTTGACCCGCGTGAACAGCTTGCGGCGGTGAAGGATATGCGCGCCAACGGGCTTGAGCAGCTCGGTAACTGGCATTCCCACCCCGTCTCTCCCTCACGTCCCTCGGACGAGGACAAGCGGCTTGCTTATGACAGCACCGCGAGCTACATGATACTCTCGCTCATGAACGATGACCCCGTACTCAATTCCTTTCACATCGAAGGCGATACCGCCGTCAAGGAAGAGCTGGTAATTGAATAAGAAACGCCCCGTGAGACTAAGACTCACGGGGCTTATTTTTATGTTATCTTACGCTTTCGTAGGTGAATGTGTCGAGGAACTTTCGTGCGCGCTCCGTGGCGGGAGCGGTGAAGAACCGTGCGGGCGGAGCCTCCTCGACTATGCTGCCGCCGTCTATCATTATCACGCGGTCGGCTATGGCTTTTGCAAACTGCATTTCATGGGTGACTATCATCATCGTGCGACCCTGCTTTGCGAGGTCGAGAATGACTTCAAGAACTTCTCTCACCATTTCGGGGTCGAGCGCAGCGGTCACCTCGTCAAAAAGCAGGAGCTCCGGGTGCATTATCAGCGCTCTCACTATCGCGGCACGCTGTTTCTGACCGCCGGACAGCTCCCGCGGCAGGCTTTTTTCCTTGTCTGACAGCCCCACGCGTTTCAGCAGCTCGCGGGTTTCCGCCTCGGCGTCGGCTCTTGCGCGTTTCTGCACCTTGCGCGGCGCGAGAGTGATGTTGTCGAGTACGTTCAGGTGTGGGAAAAGGTCATAGCTCTGGAAAACCATTCCGACTTTTTCCATGTTCCTGCTGCCCCTGCCGATGCTTTCTCCGTCAATGAGTATCTCACCGCCCTGTATATCCTCAAGCGCGTTGATACACCGCAGGAGCGTGCTTTTGCCGCAACCCGAGGGGCCGAGTATCACAACGACCTCGCCTTTTTTTACGGTGATGTTTATATCGTTAAGTATGATGTTTTCGCCGAAGCTCTTTGTTAGATGCTTTATTTCAAGCAGTTCCGACATTCGTATCAGCTCCATTTCCTTTCAAGATGCCTTGCGAAAAGGCTCGGTATAAAGCACGCCGCAAAATACAGCGCGAATACGAACAGATATACCCCGAATGCCGCTTCGGGCGCAGTCATGCGGTTGGCTTCGATTATCTGCTGTGCTACCTTGAGAACTTCCACAACGCCTATCATAAGCACGAGAGATGTGGTCTTTATCATTCGTGTTATAAGGTTTATCGAAAGCGGTATCAGCCGCCTTACGGTCTGAGGGATAATAATGTATATCTTTGTTTGCAGCGGCGTGAAACCGAGACTCTGAGCGCTTTCGTACTGGTGCTTCGGTATTGCCGCGAGCGATCCGCGCACAAGGTCGCTCATCTCTGCCGCGCCCCACATTGAGAACACGATGACCGATGATACCTCTCCCGAAAGATCCCAGCCCCATGCCTTTGTCGTGCCGAAGAATACAAGAAACAGCAGCACGAGCTGCGGCATGATGCGGATAAAGTCGAGATATACCCGAAGAACCGCCTTTATAACAGGATTTCTGCCCGCCATGAGAATTCCGAGGATAATACCGAGCGGTATGCTTATAAGCACCGCGATGACGCTTATTTCAAGCGCTGTGCCAAGCCCATCCAGCAGACGCAGAAAGTTTTTTCCTTTGAAAATGACTTCAATTCCCCACATTCGGGACGACCTTCTTTCCTGCGTTTTCTTCAGTGCCGCCGTTTATCCTGCTTTTGCCGCCGTGCTTTACCGTCGGGACACCGAGCCTGTGTTCGAGATACGTTCCGAGGAGCGATACCGGCAGGAGTATTATCAGATAGAACACCACAAGCAGGAACAGGCTTTCCGTGGTATTGTAATACAGCCCGATAAGATCCTTCGCCGTGAACATCAGATCCATTAAGCTCACCGCCGAGAACACGCTCGTTTCTTTGAGCAGAAATATCACGTTCGCGGTGAACGGCGGTATGCTCGTTGATACCGCCTGCGGGAGCACCACATATATAAATGTCTGCAATCTGTTCAGACCGAGTGACTGCGCGCTTTCGACGTGTATCTTCTCGACCGCGTCAAGGCCGCTGCGGAATGCCTCCGCCATATAGCTGCCGCCGAGGAACGCAAGCCCTGCCACCCCGCAGACTGCCGGGTCGGTCTTTATGCCGACCTTCGGCAGCCCGTAATATATGAAGAAAAGCTGGATAAGCAGCGGAGTGTTCCTTGAAAGCTCGATATAGATTCGCACTATGAGCCTTGCGACGGGTATCCTGTAATACTGCACAAGCGAGCAGACAAGCCCGATGACCGTTGACAGCGCTATCCCCGCGAGACCGAGCTCCACCGTGAGAAGCGCGGCTTCTCCGAAGAGCGGTAAATAATCCTGTAAAACCTGTATGTCCATATTAACCTACTAATCATAGCTGAATGATATGTAATATATTATGTGCCTATAATACACTATTTTACCTACAATGTCAATAGGTAAATGCCTGTTTCGTCTGTTTGCACAAACAGAACAGACCGAAGATTTTGATTTTATGCACAATTTATATCGTACAGGTTTAAGTTGATTTTAAGTTACGCTGGTATAATGAAGAAAACAAACAAAAGAAGGTGAGGATATGAACTTCCGGCATGAAGTGAAGCACGAGATAAGCTATCCCGATATGCTCATTCTCCGTCACAGGCTAAACGCGGTAGCGTACCCCGATCCCCACGCGGTGGGCGGGAAATACTTCATACGAAGCCTGTATTTCGACAATACCGCCGATAAGGCATTGCGGGAGAAGATAGACGGAGTGAACCGACGTGAGAAGTTCCGTATCAGATACTATAACGGCAACACCTCGGTCATTCACCTAGAAAAAAAGAGCAAGATAGACAGTCTTGGAACAAAGCAGAGCGCACCTCTCACAGCTGCGCAGGCACAGTCGATAGTTGACGGCGATACCGAGTGGATGAACTCGTCGGAGCACCCGCTGATACGGGAGCTTTACATGAAGATGTGCACACAGGGAATAAGACCGAAGACAATAGTTGACTACACCCGTGAGCCGTTTATATTCCCTGCCGGGAATGTCCGTGTCACTCTCGATTACGACATAAGGAGCGGTATCCGCTGCACGGATTTTCTCAATGCGGACTGTATCACCGTTCCGGTCTCGGAAGCGAGGATACTCGAAGTAAAGTGGGACGGATTTCTCCCGGATATAATACGTGACGCGGTGCAGCTTTCCAACACGAGAGAGGGCGCGTTCTCAAAATACGCCGTATGCAGGATATACGGCTGAAAAATAAACTATAAAGGAGTTTTTACTATGACATTTAATGATATTTTCAAATCCAAATTTCTCGAAAACATAACCAGCGTGAACCTGCTCGATATGGGCATAGCGCTTGTACTCGCGTTTTGTATAGGACTGTTCATTTTCTTCATCTACAAAAAGACCTATTCGGGAGTTATGTACTCCGCAAGTTTCGGAGCTTCTCTTATAGCCCTTACGATGATAACCACGGTAGTTATCCTTGCTGTAACGAGCAATGTGGTGCTTTCCCTCGGTATGGTCGGCGCGCTTTCTATCGTGCGTTTCAGGACTGCCATTAAGGAACCGCTTGACATCGCGTTTCTTTTCTGGTCGATAACCGTCGGCATAGTCCTTGCGGCAGGAATGATAGTTCTCGCTGTGGGCGGAAGCATAGTGATAGGCGTTATCCTGCTTGTGTTCGTGAACCGCAAGTGCCATAAGACCCCGTATATTGTAGTTGTCCGCTGTGACGGACATGAAAGCGAAAAGAACGCCAAAGCGTTTCTTGACAGCATGACCGAAAAATGCACTGTCAAGAGCAAGTCCGCACAGAAGGGCATGGTTGAGATGAACGTGGAGATACGTCTTAAGGACGACAATACCGATTTCATCAATGCTCTCTCTGACATGGAAGGCGTTCAGAGCGCGGTACTTGTAAGCTACAACGGCGATTACACAGGCTGAAAAAGTACAGGTAAGAAAAGCACCCGATCATGGGTGCTTTTTTTCATGCGGTGTGCACTTCCTATGAAAATTTTTGCAAAATGGAGCATCGGGAACAAAATGGAGTTGAAAAACGAGTTTTTTGTGCTATAATGATACAGGTCTTTGAGAGAGAAGACTTATGGGAACCTCTCAAATGGGTTTTTAGAGGTTCCCTTAAGAAAGATCCGTTCCCCGAAAAGGGAGCGGATCTTGTTCATTTACCGATAAATTCATTCATCTCGGCTGTTTATGGCGGTTATCCAGCCGCAGATCTCGTCGAGAACTATCTTTCCGTTGCCGACGTTACAGTGGTTCTGGGCTTCCTCCTTATCGGTGAACAGACGGAATGTGAGACTTTTCACATTGGTGAGCATATTTATTTCCCGCCCTATGAGCCGGTAGTCGATGAAGTGATCATTGCTTGCGCCGATTATGAGCATATCCTGTGTTATTTTGTCCGCAACAGGCTCGATGTCGTACAGCTTGAGCTTCTTTGCGTAGCCGTAGGCGTCCTTTGCTTCGTAAGCGTAGCAGCCGTGCCTGAGTCCCCAGTCTATGACGGGCTCTTTCTTGGCTTTTTTCCCGAAAACAAGGTTTATCAGCGGTCTTGCATGCAGTTTCATGAAAATATGGAACAGCCGTTGTACAGCGGGTTTCTGCATACCGACGATAACGTCCTGGAAACAGGGGAAAACCGACCATGCGACCACCTTTGTTATACGCTTGTCGAAGGCTGCGGCGCGGGGCGCGAGATATCCGCCGAGGGATATGCCCACGATAGTCACATCGTCAAGTCCGAGTGCGTCAAGCACCGCCTTTACGGGCTTTTCCCATTCATGGGTGAAGTGCATACCCTGTGTGCGCATAACTCCGCCCTGTCCAGGACCCTCGAACAGATATACCTCGAACCCCTTCTCCTGCAGATACAGCAGCGAGAAAAGAAATTCCTCGAAATAGCTGTCGTTGCCGCCGTGTATCAGTATCGTGCCTTTGCTTTCACCCTGCGGCTTTACGTGCATCACGGGCAGCTTCACGTTCTCATACGGGACTTCGGTGCGCTCTATTCGCGCGTTCCCGCCCTCGAAATAATCCGCGTAGTATTCATAGAACAGCTTTGTGGCAAGCTCGTAGTATTTTTTCTTGTCCGGATCGCCGTCATACATGAAGAACTCGCTCATGCGGTAGTAGGCTATCGCGTTGCCGGTACGCTCCTCGGACATTGCCTTGTCGCCGAGGGCGATAAGCTCGCGCTTCCAGTCGGCACTCGTATGTATCCTCGACGCTATGGGCTGAACATCTTCAAGCCGCCCGCCGTCCCAGTTTATGACGCGGTTGAGCTGATAGTCGAAATTGCGCTCGCTGTTTAGGCTGTAAACTCCTTTTTTTGAGGACTATCGGCTGAGTTGTGTCGTATTTCTTCATCTGAAATGTCTCCTTTGTTCGTTGTGTCTTTATTATAACATTCAGATGAACCGATTACTTTCAAATACCTGCTAACTTTTCATAATTTCCGAGAATGATATGCCGAACATACGCTTGCAGGTAGCGGCAAAATGCGAGGGCGAGTCGAACCCCGCAGTCATCGCGGCTTCGGTTATGCTGCCGCAGCTCTTGTAGCAGATATAGCCTTTCTTCATCTTGTCAAGGGCAAGGTAGCGGTGCAGGGAAATGCCGACCTGCTCCCTGAACAGGTGGGACAGTCTGCTCTGTGACAGGCAGGCGGTGCGGCAAAGCTGCTCCATTATATCCTCGGGGACGGTTTGTATGCCGCGCAGATACTCCAGCACCGCGGTGATGCGCTCGTCCTTTTCGGAGCTTGCCGTGCGCAGCAGCCCGCACCTTTCAAGCATCTTCATATCTGCCTGTGCGGCAGTTTCGCTTTTCCATATTTCCCGCAGGTCGTTCACAAGAGTGCTGTCGAGAACGCAAAAGCGTCTGCCGCGCAGATACTTTTCGCTGAGCGCGTCGGACAGGCTGCTTGTGGTGTCGAACAGGTACAGCAGCATATCTCCCGTCTGCGAGTAAACCGTATGCGCAGCGTCTGAGGCTATGCACACTCCGGTATTTTCGGAAACCTCCCCGCCGATCTCACATTCAAGGCTGCCTTCAAGCGCGATCATAAGGTGGGAGGCAAGGTGGCTGTGTACCTCGGGAGTGCGGTATTCGGAATGGATCAGAAGGTGGTCGTATTCAAACAACAGCTCGGTCATAGGTATTTTCTGTTCCCCTTTCTGCCTTTCATTATATTACGCCGCGGCGTTTTTGTCAAATGTAAAGCAGTTGAGCGGCGGCAAAAAACTCTTGACATTTTTCGCGGTCGGTGGTATATTATAAAAGGTTAGAAACTGCTAACGCCCCCTGAGGTTAGTCAGGGGTAATTCAAGGGTACCTCTAAAAACCGCTTTGAAAAGAGAAAATGAGATAGCCGCGTCGGATACAAGGAAAGCCGACGAAGCCGGGCTGGCGCCCGGTTAGGAGGTTTGACGCAGTAGACGGTCACGGCAGGAAGCTGTGGTATTGCCGCCAAAAGCGCGCAGGACGCGCGCATACAAAGCGGCATAAAGTGGATAGCTCCTTTTCTCTCAAATTGGGTTTTTAGAGGTTCCCTCAAGAGTATCGAAAGGAAGAATAAAAATGAGTGCATTAAAAAATATCGCATTGCTTGCGGGAGGTTTTCTTATCGGAACAGCGGGAGTGAAAATACTCTCCTCAAAAGAGGCGAAGAAGGTCTATGCTCACACCACCGCGGCTGTGATACGCGCGAAAGACTGTGTTATGACGACAGTCACCAAGGTGCGCGAGGGCTGTGACGACGTTCTTGCCGACGCCCGCGATATCAACGAAAAACGTGACGCTGAGGAAGTCTGTGGTGAAGTGATAGAGGACGAGAGCGAGCCCGAAGCTCCCGCGGAGCAGGCATGAGGTGCCGCATACTGCATGAATCCCGCGGACGGATAAGGGTACATATCAACGGCGGAAAAATGACCTTCAGACAGGCGGATATATTGGAGATATATCTGCGCTCAAAGCCGTTCGTAAGCTCTGTCAAGGTGTTTGACCGCACGGGCGATGCCATTATAGGCTACATCGGCAGCCGCGGGGAAGTCATATCTGCGCTCGCGGGGTTTTCGTACAGCGACGAGACGGCGAACGCGCTTGTGCCGGAGCGTTCCGGCAGAGAGCTTGACCGTCGGTTCGAGGACAAGCTTATATTCGAGATCTCGAAGCGGCTGGTAAGTCAGTTCATACTGCCTGCCCCGGTGAGGTTCGCCGTATCGGTCGTAAAGTCGCTTAAATACATTCTTGAAGCACTCCGCGCTATCGCCGCTCGGAAGATCGAGGTCGCGATCCTTGACGCTACGGCGATAGCGGTCTCGCTTATCCGCGGCGATCAGAAGACCGCCGCGCAGGTGATGTTCCTGCTGAAGGTCGGTGAACTGCTTGAGGAGTGGACACACAAGCGTTCCGTAGATGACCTTGCGAGGACGATGTCGCTGGGAGTTGACAAGGTGTGGCTGAAAACCGCCGACAACGAGCTGCTGGTGCCGATAAATACCGTCAGCGCAGGCGATGAGATAGCTGTGCGCACAGGCGGAATGATACCTCTTGACGGCAAGGTGGTATCGGGCGAGGCCGAGGTGAACCAGGCTTCCATGACAGGCGAATCCATGCCTGTCCACAAAAGACCCGGCAGCTACGTTTACGCCGGCACGGTGGTCGAGGACGGAAGTGTTGTCATAGCCGTCGATAAGACCTCGGGCAGCGGAAAATACGACCGCATAGTGAAGATGATAGAGGAGTCGGAGAAACTCAAATCCGAAGCCGAGAGCAAAGCCGCGCATCTTGCCGACAAGCTCGTACCGTACAGCCTCGGCGGCACGGTGCTGACGTACTTGCTGACGCGGAACACTACGAAGGCACTGTCTATACTTATGGTGGATTTTTCCTGCGCACTCAAGCTTGCGATGCCTGTTTCGGTCATCTCGGCTATGCGGGAAAGCAGCTCCCACGGTATCACGGTCAAGGGCGGGAAGTTCCTCGAAGCCGTTGCGGAAGCGGACACGATAGTATTTGACAAGACGGGGACGCTCACGCACGCCGAGCCGAGAGTGGCGAAGATAGAGACGTTCGGTGGCTGTGACGAGAGCGAATGTATGCGGCTCGCCGCGTGCCTTGAAGAACACTATCCCCATTCGATAGCCAACGCGGTAGTCCATGAGGCGGAAAAGCGGGGACTGTTCCACGAGGAGAAGCATTCGGCGGTGCAGTATGTCGTGGCGCACGGCATATCGAGCTCCATAGACGGCAAGAAAGCCGTGATAGGAAGCTATCATTTCGTGTTCGAGGACGAAGGCACCGTTATCCCCGAGAGCGAAGAAGAAAAGCTGAACGGGCTGCCGACGGAGTATTCCCATTTGTATCTTGCGGTGGGAGGAAAGCTTGCGGCGGTAATATGCATCGAAGACCCGCTTCGAAGCGAAGCTGCCGATGTCATCTCGGGACTGAAAGCGCTCGGCCTCTCAAAGACGGTAATGATGACAGGGGACAGCAGGCGCACAGCGGAAGCTGTGGCGGCAAAGGTCGGGGTAGATGAATACTATTGCGAGGTGCTTCCCGAGGACAAGGCTGATTTCATCAGAAAAGAGCACAGCGTCGGACGCAGGGTGATAATGATAGGAGACGGAGTGAACGACTCTCCCGCTCTGTCGGAGGCGGACGCGGGAATAGCGATAAGCACGGGAGCCGCGATAGCGCGAGAGATAGCGGACATAACTATATCCGCCGATGACCTGTACAGCCTGCTTACGCTGCGGTGCATAAGCACTGAGCTGATGAAAAGGATAAATCGGAACTACCGCGCGATAATCGGGTTCAATCTCGGATTGATAATCCTCGGTGCTGCAGGGGTGCTGCCGCCGGCGACTTCGGCGTTCCTGCACAATTCATCGACTATCGCGATAGGGATCGCAAGCATGAGAAATTATCTCAGACCAGAAAAGAGTGAGTATCCCGTCCCGCTTGACGCGGAAAATGCTCTGCAATAATAATGCCCGCAAACATCGGCAGCCGTATGAAAACTGTACGGTTTCGTGATGTTTGCGGGCTTTTTTATTGACATAAAAATATCCTGTCCGTATTTTGTTTTGACGAGCGGATGCAACGACAAGGGAAATAAGCAAAAATGCTTGACTTTTTCAATACATTGTGCTATATTGTTTATATTAGTTAGCCAAGGGTAACGACTGAAAATAAAATTACATGGAGATAAAAATGATACTTCTGACAGAGATCCTGATAGGGATAGTTCTTTTCACACTGCTGACGATACCGGGTCTGCTGAAAGACCCTTTAAGTCAGATAGGGGACTATCCGCCTGAAATACGCCAAAGATGCATTGAGCTCGGGCTGATAGAGGACAGAAAAAAGCGGTTTTCAAAAAGAGAGCTGATAAAGAAGATCGTTGGCGTTGTTGTAATGGCTCTCGTGCTGGCGTTCATCATGTATAAGATAAACGGCGCTTCAACATTTGTTGAAGGGTTTCTGTATTCCTATATCCTCTGGCTCTCGATAACATGGTATGACGCGATAGTTCAGGACTGCATCTGGTTTTGTCATTCAAAGAAAGTCATGATACCCGGAACAGAGGATATGCCGCAGTACAAGGACTATCTGTTCCATATAAAGCAGTCCTGCATCGGCTCGCTTATCGGACTTCCCGTATGCCTTGCCGTAGGGCTTTTTGTAAGTATTTTCTGACCGCGGACAAAAGCTGTAAACGGGCGGAAAATCTCGTTTCAGCTATTGACACAGCCGCTAAAATGTGATATATTATCTGTTGAAGTTTGTAACATATCAATTTTTATATAGTCTTTCTTCACCCGCTGAGAGCGGGACGCGGAATGCAGTGCAGTGCTTAAAAGCACGAGTCTGCGCGAGTCGGTCACTGTGAAGCTGTTCTGTGCTTGATGTACGGAACAGATAAGTCAGATACGCGGAAGAGGACTGTGTTTCTGCCGTAACCGGAAATCACGCTTATAAGAGGGAGCACCGCAGATAATACGGCGGCGCCCTCTTTCAAGGTGTACCTTTCCGAATGGGTACGCCTTATATTTTTTACAGGAGGAAAAATTCTATGAAAACAGCGGTCATTTATTGGAGCGGTACAGGCAATACCGAAGCAATGGCAAAGGCGGTAGCCGAGGGGGTAGGAACAGACGCGACAAGCGTTTCGGACTTTACCGGAGACATCGCGGATTATGATGCTATCGCCTTCGGCTGTCCCGCAATGGGTGACGAGGTGCTTGAGGAAGGCGAGTTTGAGCCGTTCTTTGCAGGCATCGAAAGCAAGCTCGCAGGCAAAAAAGTAATGCTCTTCGGTTCGTATGACTGGGGAACGGGTGACTGGATGAGAAGCTGGGAACAGCGCGTAAAAGCTGACGGTGCGGAGATCATCGGCGGCGAGGGGTATATCACCAACCTTGACGCGAACGATACAGAGCTCGGAGAGCTTCGTGAGCTCGGTAAGAAGCTCGCGGGTCAGTGATAGAATACGACAACAAATGTGTTACCGCAATGAAAAAGCCCGATATAACCGCAAATGCGATCATATCGGGCTTTTCGCTGAGGAAAATATCCAATCAACGGACAGCGGGGCAGAAAAAAACCGTATAGCAGATAACTGCCATACGGATTCGTGGGCGCCGCAGCGCCTGGGGTGGGGAGTGGGATTCGAACCCACGATCTCCAGATCCACAATCTGGCGCGTTAACCAGCTACGCCATACCCACCATGTGTGCTGTCAGTAATATATTTTACCACAATTTGTTCAGTATGTCAAGGGTTTTTTGAAATATTTTTTAAAACAGTTGTTTTATTTGTTTGCGCTTGATTTTATACTGCTGATATGATATACTATATGATGTATGAGTATATAGAAAGAAGGAATTCTTTTGAATGACAGAACAGGCGGCAGGCAGACTTCACCTGCGCTTTCAAAATACCTTTCCGCGCCTGCGGTGTGGGCGCTCTCATTCGGATGCATAGTCGGGTGGGGGGCTTTTGTTATGCCCGGCACCACGTTCCTGCCAATGGCGGGAGGTGTAGGAACGGCTGTCGGTATGATCATCGGAGCTTTCGCTATACTTCTGATAGCCATAAATTACAGCTATATGATGAAGCGCTGTCCCGATGCGGGCGGCTCCTTCACATTCGCGAAGGATACATTCGGCAGCGATCACGGCTTTTTAAGCGCATGGTTCATGATGCTTGCCTATGTCTCGATAATCTGGGCAAATCTTTCGGTCATAACACTTGTGGCGCGGAATCTTTTCGGAGGCGTGCTTAAGATAGGTTACATGTACAGCATAGCGGGCTGGGACGTATATATCGGAGAGGTGCTCGTGGAGCTTGCGGTGCTTGCGGTATTCGGGTGTATATGCGCATTCGCGAAACGCTTTGCGGCGGTCATACAGACTGTATGTGCGGTGCTGCTGTTCGTTGGCATCGTATCAAGCTTTATTCTTGCTATCATCGGAACAAACACCCCCGCATCGGCTTTCGAGCCGCCGTTTAATACCAACACATCAGCCGTTTCACAGGTGCTCGGCGTTATAGCACTTGCACCGTGGGCGTTCGTGGGCTTTGAGTCCGTGTCAAACTCCACGGAGGAGTACAAGTTCCCTGTAAAAAAGTCGCTCGGCATAATGATATCAGCCATTATCGCAGGCGTCATTTCCTACATACTGCTGACATTTACGGCAGGTACAGTGCTGCCGGAGGGTTGTGCGGACTGGACGGAGTATGTCGCCCGTCTCGGCAGCTATGAGGGGATAGAGGGAATACCGGTATTCTTTGCGCTGAACTCCACCTGGGGCAGCGCGGGCATGGCTTTGCTCGGTATGGCGCTTATCTGCGCGATACTTACCGGACTTATCGGCAGCAGCATAGCTTCCAGCCGCCTTATCTACTCTATGTCCAAGGACGGCATTTTTCCCCGTCAGTTCGGAGTGCTGACAAAGGACGGAACTCCGCGCAACGCGATCCTTCTTCTTACCGCAGTGTCGGCAGTGATACCGTTCCTCGGGCGCACGGCGATAGGCTGGGTGGTCGATGTCATAACCGTCGGCTCCACTGTCGCATACGCGTACACCTCGGCAGCGGCGTTCAAGAACGCCCATAAAGAGGGAAACCGTAAAATGATGATAACAGGCGCGGCGGGAACGGTCATTTCCGCGTTTATCGCGCTGCTGCTGCTCGTGCCCGACCTTATAGCAATGAACGCGCTTTCGGCGGAGTCGTATCTGCTGCTCGCGTTCTGGGCGATACTCGGGATAATCTATTTCCGTTTTGTTTTCTCGCAGGAGAAGGAGAGGCGGTACGGCAACTCTACGGTGGTGTGGATAGCGCTTTTGTTCCTTATTTTCTTCACCTCGCTGATGTGGATAAGGCAATCCACACAGGAGAACACCGAGAACGTCATCAACAATGTCAGCACCTATTACTCCGGGCAGTTTGAGGAGCACGGAGTAACTCAGACTGAGGAGGAGCAGGCGGGGGAGAACGCATATCTCGAAGAGCAGATGGAGACAGTGCGCCGCTCGCTGCTAAGCAGCAGCATCATACAGATGATGCTGATAATGCTCAGCCTTATCATCGTTTTCAACATCTACTCCACGCTGCGGAAGCGTGAAAAGCAGATGGAGCTTCAGAAATCAAAGGCGGAGGCGAACAGCAGGGCGAAAACGGTGTTCCTGTCGAATATGTCGCACGACATACGAACGCCAATGAACGCCATAACAGGGTACATAGCGCTCGCAAAGCGCGAGGAGACCACATTTGACGAGATGAAGGAGTACCTCGGCAAGATAGAGGGGTCGAGCCGTCATCTGCTGGCGCTTATAAACGATGTGCTTGAGATGAGCCGCATTGAAAGCGGGAAAATGGAGCTTGAGTATGAGCCCTGCGACCTGCGGCACATCATGAACGATGTCTATGATATGTTCTCGACGCAGATGAAGGAGAAGAAGATAGATTTCAGGCTCAACTGCGGCGACATAGGCGACCGTACCGCAATGTGCGACAAGACGCGGCTCAATCGCGTACTGCTGAACCTTGTGAGCAATGCATACAAATTTACCCCCGAGGGCGGGAATATCCTGGTGACGCTTGACCGCACGAGTGTGTCGGAGGACGGTGAAAGCGCGGAATACGAGCTTCGGGTAAAAGACAGCGGCATTGGCATGAACGAGGAATTTGCAGAAAAGGTGTTCGAGGCGTTTGAGCGTGAGCGCACCTCGACGGTGAGCGGCATACAGGGTACAGGTCTCGGAATGGCGATAACCAAGAGCATAATCGACTTTATGAACGGCACGATAGACGTTATCACCGCTCCGGGGAAGGGAACGGAATTTGTGATACATCTGCCGCTGAAGCTCGGTGACAGGATAGCCGCATCGGAGGTAAGGCATGAGGAAAAGCCCGAGAGCCGTGAAGCGGATTTCTCGAAAATGCGGCTGCTGCTCGTGGACGATGTGGAGATAAACCGCGAGATAGCGGCGAAGATACTGCGTCACCTCGGATTTACCGTAGAAGCGGCGGTGAACGGCAAGGACGCGCTTGACAGGGTCGCTGCGTCACAGCCGGGGGATTTCGATGCCGTGCTTATGGACATACAGATGCCTGTAATGGACGGATACGAGGCTGCAAGGAAGATACGGGCGCTGCCTGACAAGAAGCTTGCGGAGATACCGGTCATAGCGATGACGGCGAACGCATTCAGCGAGGACGTACAGAAAGCGTCCGAAGCGGGAATGAACGCACACGTCGCGAAGCCGATAGATATAAACGCACTCAAAAAAACACTCAATGACATTCTTGCATGAAAGGAACAAAGAGACAAACTATGAAAAACGAACTTGTTATCGTACTTGATTTTGGCGGACAGTACAATCAGCTTATCGCGCGCCGCGTGAGAGAATGTGGGGTATATTGTGAAGTCCGCTCCTACAAAACGCCCCTTGAGGAGCTGAAAAAGCTTGACCCGAAGGGTATCATCTTCACCGGAGGTCCCAACAGCGTTTACGACGAAAGCTCCCCCCATATCGATAAAGCGATATTCGATATGGGGATCCCTGTGCTCGGTATCTGCTACGGCTGTCAGCTCATGGCATACACTCTCGGAGGGCGCGTTGAGACCTGCAGCGTTTCCGAGTACGGCAGGACAGAGACTTTTTACGATAAGTCCTCCGTTATTTTCGGCGCGGTGGAGAGCCTTCCCGAAAGCGACATCGCATGGATGAGCCATACCGATTTCGTGGCGCAGATACCCGAGGGTTTCCGCATTACCGCGCATACAAAGGACTGCCCCGCGGCAGCTTTCGAGAACGCAGAACGCCGTCTTTACGCGGTGCAGTTCCACCCCGAGGTGAACCATACCCGTCACGGCGTGGATATGCTTGCGGCGTTTGTGAAGAACGTCTGCGGCTGTAAGTGCGACTGGAACATGAAGGATTACGCTAAGACCGCCATTGAGCAGATACGCGCGAAGGTGGGTGAGGGCAGAGCGCTCCTCGCACTGTCGGGCGGCGTTGACAGCTCCGTTGCCTGCGCTCTCATGTCGAAAGCCATAGGCGACAGGCTGACCTGCGTATTTGTGGATCACGGATTTATGCGCAAGAATGAGGGCGATGAAGTTGAATCCGCGTTCAAAGACAGGAACGTGAACTTTATCCGCGTTGACGCATCTGAGCGATTCATAAGCAAGCTCACGGGCATAAGCGACCCCGAGACAAAGCGCAAGTACATAGGCGAGGAGTTTATCCTCGTTTTCGAGGACGAGGCGAAAAAGATAGGCGCGGTGGATTTCCTTGTTCAGGGAACTATATATCCCGATGTCATCGAAAGCGGCACCGGCGACGCGGCGGTCATCAAGTCGCACCATAATGTGGGAGGTCTTCCGGACTGCGTGGATTTCAAGGAGATAATCGAGCCGCTGCGGCTGCTGTTCAAGGACGAGGTGAGAAAGCTCGGCTCGGAGCTCGGGCTTCCCGATTACCTCGTGTGGCGTCAGCCGTTCCCGGGTCCCGGTCTTGCTATACGTATCATAGGTGAGATAACCCGCGAGAAGCTTGAGATACTCCGTGACGCCGACCTTATATTCCGTGAGGAGATAGCGAACGCGCACCTTGACCGCGAGATAAGCCAGTATTTTGCGGTGCTCACCGATATGCGCTCTGTGGGAGTTATGGGTGACGGCAGGACGTATGATTATACGCTCACCCTGCGCGGCGTGACCACGTCGGATTTCATGACCGCTGATTTCGCGCGCATACCGTATGAGGTGCTTGAAAAGGCAAGTATCCGTATCGTCAACGAGGTGGGACATATCAACCGCGTATGCTATGATATTACCGGCAAGCCGCCCGCGACGATAGAGTGGGAATAAGCATTCATGATCTCCGCATAAAAAACAGCAGACCCGATATACACGGGTCTGCTGTTTTGGTTTTATCGAGTGTTGTTCTTGAGAGCGCTGCGAGCCTTCTTGACATCTATGATGTCGTTGGAGAGAAGCTCCTCGACCTTGGTGAGCATATTGTCAACGTACTTGTTCGTCATGTCGCGCAGCTCCTTGGTCTGCTCCTGTGCTGCGGCGTTGATCTCGGCAGCCTTCTGTGTAGCCTGACGGACGATCTCCTGCTGAGAAACGAGGGCAGCCGCCCTCTGCTCCGCCCGCTGGACTATCGCGGCAGCTTCGTTTTTCGCTGAGTTCATAACATTCCGACGGTCACTCACAAGCTCATGCGCAGCCTTAATTTCCTTTGGCATATTGATCCTTATCTCGTCCACGAGCTCACGCATCTTCTCAACGTCAATAAGCGATTTTTTGTTGGAAAACGGCACGTTCACAGCTTTGTCGAGCATATCGTCCATAAGCTCCAGAATTTCATCGATTCCCATTAGTTATCCTCCTGTTTTGCCTGTTATATTTAGTCTGTCCAATATATCTTTTTTTATGGTCTCGGGTACAAACGGCGAGATGTCACCGCCGAATGTGGCTATCTGTTTCACCATGCTCGATGACAGATATGTGCTCTGGCTGTCCGCGCAGAGGAACACCGTTTCCGCCCGCGGGCAGAGATGCTTGTTCACGTGCGCCATCTGGAATTCGTTCTCAAAGTCCGACATAGCGCGGAGGCCCTTGACTATTATGTCGCAGTCATGCTCCTTGAAGTAGTCAACTATAAGCCCGCTGCAGCTGTCTATCCGCACGTTCGGGATATCGTAGCATACTCTGCGCAGCAGGTCGGCTCTTTCCTCCAATGTAAAGCTCGATGTTTTTGACGGGTTCACCGAGATAAGCACCACGAGCTGGTCGAACAGCGTCGCCGCGCGCTTGATTATCTCCAGATGACCGTTTGTGACGGGATCAAAGCTTCCCGGGTAGATCGCTTTTTTCATGGTATCTCCGTTTCCTCGTCCTGTCCGTCCGCGTCGGGCGTGTCGTCGCGGTAAACCGTCAGGGCGATCTTTCCGTATTTATATGTCCTCGATACCCGGAATTTTCCCACAGTCTGCGGGAGTCTGCATTCCGCCTCATGCTCACAGACTATGATGCCGCCGGGGTTCATTATCTCCGTCAGCGCCGGGAGCGAGCGGTTTATCAGATCCTTGCCGTAGGGCGGGTCGAGGAACGCTATATCTATCTTTTCCTTTGCGGTGCGTAAAAATGCGGAGTTCGGCATATTTATCACCGCGGCGCTGTCCATGAGCTTCGTGTGTTCGAGGTTTTTCTTTATCACATCTATCGAAGCACGGGAGCTGTCAACGAAGTATGCCTTTTTCGCGCCGCGGGACAGTGCCTCGATGCCGAGCTGACCGGAGCCCGCAAACAGGTCGAGGACTACCGCGTCCTCAACGTCGAACTGCACGATGCTGAACATTGATTCCTTCACCGCGTCGGCAGTGGGCCGTATCACGTCTGTGCCCTCCAGCGAGATAAGCTTGGCGCCTCTCGCTTTTCCCGTAATTACTCTCATTCTCTCTTCCTTCCCGTCAGAAAGCGTCCTGTACGAACAGGTACAGCCGCTCTGCCGTTTCTCTGTTTATCTTCGCACAGGTCATCAGCTGCTCGACAGTCGCGGCTTTTATGCCCTGCTTTGTCTTGAATTCCTTTAATAGCGCCAGCGCTTTCTTTTCACCGATGCCCTCCACCTTGGTAAGATCCAGCTCGTATTGGGTCATCTTGTGCTTTTTTCGCTGGTAATTTATCGAATAACGGTGCACCTCGTCCTGTATTTCCGTCAGCAGCCTGAACAGGTTCCGGTTGGCATTCACCTGTATCTCTCCGCCGTCGGCGGCTATGGCACGGGTGCGGTGCTTGTCGTCCTTTACAAGTCCGAACAGCGGAACGTCGATGTTCATGCGCTCGAAGACCTCCCGTACAGCCGAAACATGACCCTGTCCGCCGTCGAGCAGTATTAGGTCGGGCTTTTCGGAAAATCCCTCGTCGCCGTCCAGCAGCCGTCTGAAACGCCGTTCCAGCACCTCCTGCATACAGGCATAGTCGTCGATACCCACGACATCCTTGATGTTGAATTTACGGTAGCCCGCTTTGTAGGGTCTGCCGTTCTTGTAGGTTATCATGCCTGCCACACGGGTCTGCTCGCCCATGTTCGATATGTCGTAGCTTTCTATCAGCACGGGAACTTTCGGCAGACCGAGAAGTTTCTGCAAGTCCTGAAGCGCAGTTATCTCACGGCTTGTCCGACCTACCCGCAGAGCAAGGTACTCGTCCGCGTTGCTTTTCGCAAGCGTAGTCAGAACGAGGTTCTCGCCGCGCTTCGGCACGGTTATCGTGACCTTGTGCTTAGCGAGCCCGCCGAAGTATTCCTCCAGCAGTCCGTTGTCCTCGGTATCGCTGTTGGCAAGTATCAGCTTAGGTATCTCACGCCCGTTCTCGTAATAGCGCATCATGAACTCGGTGAGTATGGCGGCGTTGTCGCCCTCATCGCCTATGAACACGTTCTCTTTGTCTATGAGCTGACCGCCTCGGTACTTTACCACTGCCGCCGCCGTCATTCCCGAGTTGTTCGACAGCGCGAACACATCACAGCTGATATCCCGCTCCGAGCGTATGGACTGTACCTTTGCGGCGCGTTCGACAGCCGCGATGCGGTCACGCAGCTTCGCTGCCTTCTCAAATTCGAGGGCATCCGCGGCTTCGTTCATCTCACGGGTGAGCTGCTCTACGCTTTCCTTGCTGCCGTTTCTGATGTAATCCACCGCCTGACCTATTATCTCGCCGTACTCCTCCTCGGAGATACAGCCGCGGCATACGCCCATGCAGCGCTTTATATGGTAGTTGAGGCAGGGGCGCTCCTTGCCGAAATCACGCGGGAACTCCTTGCTGCAGGTGGGGAGCATGAAGATGCGCGCGCACTCCTCGACTGCCTGCTTGACCGTGAAAGCGCTCATATACGGTCCGATGTATGTCGATGTCGGGTCGTCGTTGTGGAACGCGTGGCGTATTCTCGGATAGGCGCCGCCTGTGATGCGGAAATAGCTGAAACCCTTGTCGTCCTTGAGCAGAATGTTGTATTTCGGGGTGTGCAGCTTGATAAGGCTTGCTTCGAGCACCAGAGCGTCAAGCTCGGAGTCGCATACGATGAAGTCGAAATCGTATATCACCGACACGAGCTTATATGTCTTGGCGTTGTGACCCTCTATCGCGTGGAAATACGATGTGACACGGTTTTTGAGCAGCTTCGCCTTGCCGATGTAGATTATCTTTCCCGACTTATCCTTCATCTGATACACGCCGGGGCGCATGGGGAGCTTGTTCGATTTTTCCCGAAGATATTCAAGTCTTTCAAACATTTCACACACCACGCTTTTTTACCTGCACATACCTATACAAATACACTATACCACAAAAATAACGAATTGTCAACCGATAAAAGAAAAGCCCGCGTAACAGCTTTGACAAATAAACGAATATTTTAAAAAAGTGCTTGCAAAAAATGAAGAAATGTAGTATAATATGATTGGTTTATTATTTTTAGCGGGCAAAGCCTGCTTGTGAAGGGATATTTATGGCATTCGGTATATACAATTACAGGAAAACGGGAAGCGGCGTAGAGAAGGGCGCTCCCAAAAAACGTTCTTTTTTTCTATATTGGGAGATATTCGGAGCAAAATTCTGGAAATTTTTTCAGATAAACCTTATTTATGTGCTGTTCTGTCTGCCCGTGGTCACGTTCGGACCCGCAACCGCGGCAATGACCCAGCTTATGCGCAAGTTCGTGATAGGCGAGCCGATATTCGTATTCCACGAATTCCTCGAAGCCTTCAAAAAGAACTTCCGACAGTCGTTCATAGTTGGTCTGATAGATCTTTTCCTCATATTCATCTTCGTTTACAATCTTAATTTTTACACGGCGGCAATGGAGAACTCGGCGGAGACATCGACGAAGATCATACTCGCGCTTTCTGTGGCTATGGGATTTTTCGTGATTATGATGCACTTTTACATCTATCCGCAGATAGTCGCCCTCGACCTTAAGCTGCCGCAGATATTCAAGAACTCCTTCATACTTATGGTAGTAGGGTTCAAGCGCAGCTTTGCCGCGTTCCTTGTATGGTTCGTGATCGTTGTTCTGATGATACTGGGATTTCCGTACTCGGTGCTCATGCTGCCGCTGATACCGTTTGCGTGGATGAATTTCACCGCGACGTTCTGTGCCTATCCAGTAATACAGAAATACATCATCGACCCGTTCTATGCGGCGCGGGGAGAGAAAAATCCCGAATACACACGCTATGAAACGGACGAAGCCGAGACCGTGTTCGTGGATATGGGAGGAAAAGAGGCTCCCACGGAGATACCGAAGGAGCAGAAGGTCCGCAAAGCCGACAGCTCCGTCAAGGTCAAGGCAAAGGGCAAGGTAATAAAGTAAGTCAACGGCGTCATAAAGACGTTAAATAACATAAGCACGTTCCCGTCTCGTGTCTGCATCGCGGGAACAGCAAGGAAAGAAGAATCTGAATACAGGAGATATTACCATGAGAGCAGATCTGCATTGTCACACCACATTATCCGACGGCTCACTCGGCATCGAGGAGGTCATCGCGCAGGCAAAGCGCAACAGCATTGATGTGCTGGCTATCACAGACCACGACAACCTCGCGTCAACGTCGAGAGCCGTGATACTCGGGCAGAGATACGGCATAAAAGTTCTTCCGGCTGTGGAGATATCGGCGGTTGACGGCACAAGAGGGAGGAAGGTACACATACTCTGCTATATGCCCAAAAAGCCCGACAGGCTTGAGGGACTGTGCCTGCGCACGAGCGAGGCGAGAAAGAAGCGCGGCAAGGAAATGGCGCTTAAAGTCATAGAGGAGTACCCCATAGCTTTCGAGAATATACTTCGCTATGCGGCGGGCGGAAAGACTATATACAAGTGCCACATAATGCACGCTCTTATGGATTACGGTTACACCACCGAGCTTTACGGCGATGTTTATAACAAGCTGTTCAACGCGGAGACGGGACTGTGCGCCGAGCAGGTGCGCATGGAGACCGAGCATAACCCCGACGTGCGGTTCGCGCTGGAGCTGATACATTCCGCGGGCGGTACCGCTGTTATCGCTCACCCGAAGGTATATAACAGCTTCGAGCTGATCGAGGAGCTTGCTTCACAGGGCAAGATAGAGGGCATAGAGGTCTATCACGAGAGTGCTGACGATACCGAGGAGGAGCAGCTGCTTGACCTTTGCCAGCAGTACGGGCTGCTGCCTACGGGCGGTTCGGATTTCCACGGGTTCTATAATCACTACGCGATATCGCTTGGCTACAAGTTTACTCCCGAGGAGTCGGTAAAAGCAATAATCACGCGAGGTGAGCGTGCGATAAGCGGAGTGTGAGCAATATGAGAAATATGAAAAAGCTGCGTATTCTTTCCGTTATTCTGGCTCTTGTCACATCTGTTGTGCTGATCGCAGTTCCGGCAGGTGCCGACAGCGGGGCGGTGAAAAAACTCACTCTCAGTAAGTCTGTTATCGCCGTGGGAGAGTATTCAAACTGGGACGGCGTGTCGAATGTATCGCAGTTTCTAAGTGCTTCAGGCGAGCCTTACTGCGCTTACGACAGCGGTGACGGATATGTTACCGTCATAAGGACAAAGGACGGGCTCGAACTTAAAAAGAAAATAAAGCTCAAAAAGACACATCCGCTGTTCGGTACGGTCATATCCGACAAGGACGGTAACTATTACCTTGTTACCGGCGAGGAGAACAAGGGCTCGATCACAAACAAGGAAACGGTATTCATCTCAAAGTACAGCAGCAGCGGAAAGCTTCTCGCGACTGTCGGCGACAACGGCAGCTCAAGCCTTGACTATTACTACGACGGCAGTTTCTATACAAAGCTCCCGTTTGACGGGGGAAACTGTGACGCGGCTATTTACGGCGATGTTCTTGCGGTAAATTACGCAAGAGAGATGTACGGCGGACATCAGAGCAATTCTTTGTTCGCGGTAAATGTAAATACCATGGAAAAAGTCAGTCTCGGCGTGTGGTATAACTCCCATTCCTTTGCGCAGAGAGCGATGACCACGAAGAACGGTTTCCTCTTTGTAAGCGAGGGCGACGCGTATAACAGAGCGTTCACCGTTTATTCGGCAAATATGAGCGGGAATAAGCTGAGCTCCTCAAATGAAGGAGATGTATTCCATTTCTGGGTCGAGAAAAGCGCGGGCGATAAGGGGAATATGTTCGTACTCAATGATAATTTCGCTCACTTAGGCGGTATAGTTTCACTTCCGGACGGTAAAGCGGCTCTTGTGGCGACCTCGGCAAAGTCTCTCAATAAAAAAGCGGCAGATGAATCCGAGGAGCTTTTCATACAGATATTTGACCCGTCGAAGAACCTTTCTTCCTCCTCCGCCTATGTCACAAGCGGAACAAGGAGCGGGCTGAGCGGAATAAACGGAGATCAGAATGTCACCGACTACGGCGTGAAGTGGCTCACCGCTTTCGGTGATAAGGCAACTGTAAGCTCTCCGCAGGTCGTTGCCACAGACGACGGAAAAATAGTTGTACTCTATGAGCGCAGAACAAAGAAGACCGTTAAGATGAACAGCGGCTCTGCCTATAATACTACCGAGTATTCCGGTGTTTATTACATCGTGCTCGACAAGAACGGAAAAGTCCTGCAGAAGGCAAAACGCTTTTCAAAGACCGCAATGCTCAATCCATGTGAGATGCCGGTCTGCTCGGGAAACAGCATATACTAGTTCGCAAATGATAATAACGACAGCAGCCGAAGCGTTTATCTCAATACGCTCACTATAAAATAATCAAAAGAGGAAAAGCTATGGACATCAGAGAAGAATCACTGAAGAAACACTATGAATGGCAGGGCAAGATAGAGGTAGTTTCGCGCGCGGAGATAAACACACGCGAAGACCTGTCACTCGCATACACCCCTGGTGTTGCGCAGGCGTGCCTGGAGATACAGAAGGACCCTTCGCTGTCATATAAGCTCACACGACGCAAAAATCTTGTGGCGGTCATTACCGACGGCACAGCGGTACTGGGGCTCGGAGACATAGGCGGACTTGCGGGAATGCCTGTAATGGAGGGCAAGTGCTGTCTGTTCAAGGAGTTCGCGGGAGTTGACGCATTCCCGCTCTGCATAAAGAGCAAGGATACCGACGAGATAGTCCGCACGATAGAGCTGCTCTCCGACAGTTTCGGCGGTATAAACCTTGAGGATATCGCAGCTCCGAGATGCTTTGAGATAGAGCGCAGGCTCAAGGAGCGTCTTGATATACCCGTATTCCATGACGACCAGCACGGTACTGCCGTGGTAGTGGGGTCGGCGCTTATAAACGCCGCGAAGTGCGCGGGCAAGAAACTCTCGGACATGACGGTTGTCATAAACGGCGCGGGCGCGGCAGGTATCGCTATCGGCTCGTTCCTGCTGAGTCTCGGCATCGGCGATCTTATCATGGTGGATCTTTGCGGCATCATAAACCGTGAGGACAGCTATGAGAACCCCGCTCACGAGGAAATAAAGATGAGATCCAACAAGAAATGCCGCAAGGGTAAGCTGGCAGACGCTATGAAGGGCGCAGACGCTTTTGTCGGAGTTTCAAGACCGAACCTCGTTTCCGGGGAAATGGTACAGAGCATGGCGGAAAAGCCCATAGTATTCGCTATGGCGAACCCCACCCCCGAGATAATGCCCGATGAAGCGAAAGCTGCGGGTGCGTTCATCGTCGGTACGGGCCGCAGCGACTTCCCGAATCAGATAAACAACGTTCTGGTGTTCCCGGGACTGTTCAAGGGGGCGCTTTCCGTACAGGCAAAGGCAATAACCGAGGAAATGAAGCGCGCGGCGGCTTTCGCCATAGCTTCCATAATCCCCGATAACGAGATCACTCCCGAAAACATTATTGCAAGCCCGCTTGACAAGCGTGTTGCGGACGCTGTGGCAAAGGCTGTCGCGGAGGCGTACAGGGAATGAAGATAGCAGCGGTGGACTTCGGTGACAGCCATACAGGCATTGCCGAGTGCGACAAGCTTGAAATGATAGCCACGCCGATCTGCATCATTGACGAGAAACGCTTCGAGGTCTGTGCCGACAAGGTGGCGGAGAAAATAACCTCGCTCGGAGCGGAACTTGTTGTGGTGGGAGACCCCGTGAATATGAACGGTACACGCGGACCGCGCAGCGAGAAGTGCCGCGAGTTTGCGGAGCTGCTGCGGGCGCGGCTCGGTATCCCCGTGGAGATGTGGGACGAGAGAAGCACCACGGTGTCCGCGCATGAGATAATGAACGAGCTTAACAAGCGCGGGAAGAAGCGCAAGGCAGTCATTGATTCGGCGGCTGCGGCGATAATCCTTGAAAGCTACCTCGCGTACAGGAGAAACAGAAATGTACAAGAAAAAGTATGACAGGGAAGAGTCAAACAAACGAATGAAGCGCAGAATGGTCATCAACTGGATAATCATGATAGTTTCGCTCGGATTGATGATATTCTGCTATTACTGCGTAAAATAACTCCGAAAGGACATCTATAATGTATATATATAACAGTGCAACGAGAACAAAAGAAGAATTCAAGCCCTATACCGAGGGAAAGGTGTCGATGTACACCTGCGGCCCCACGGTTTATCACTACGCGCATATAGGCAATCTGCGCACCTACATCATGGAGGACGTACTTGAGAAGTACCTGCGGTTCAGCGGGCTGGACGTGAAGCGCGTCATGAACATCACCGATGTGGGACACCTCACAAGCGACGGCGACACGGGCGACGACAAGATGCTCAAAGGCGCGAAGCGCGAGCACAAGACGGTCATGGAGATAGCGAAGTTTTATACCGACGCTTTCTTTGAGGACTGCAAAAAGCTGAATATAAAGACTCCCGATGTGGTCGAGCCCGCAACTCACTGCATCGACGAGTTTATAAAGGTGATATCAGCGCTTATCGAAAAAGGCTATGCCTACGAGGCGGGCGGAAATATCTACTTCGACACCTCAAAGCTGGATAAATACTATATCTTCAACGATTTTGAGGAGGAAGACCTTGCGGTCGGAGTGCGCGAGGGCGTGGAGGCTGACGGCAACAAGCGCAATAAGGCTGACTTCGTGCTTTGGTTCACCAAATCCAAGTTCGAGGATCAGGAGCTCAAATGGGACAGCCCATGGGGTGTAGGCTACCCGGGCTGGCATATCGAGTGCTCCTGCATCAGCATGAAGCACCTGGGCGAGCATCTTGATCTGCACTGCGGCGGTATTGACAACCAGTTCCCGCATCACACCAACGAGATAGCGCAGAGCGAAGCATATCTCGGACACCCGTGGTGCAAATACTGGTTCCATGTACATCACCTCAATACAGGTGACGGCAAGATGAGCAAGTCCAAGGGTGAGTTCCTTACCGTGTCGCTGCTTGAGGAAAAGGGCTACGACCCGCTGGTTTACCGCTTTTTCTGCTTACAGTCCCACTATCGCAAGAACCTCGTGTTCTCGTGGGAGAACCTTGACAATGCCAAGGAAGCTTATGAAAAGCTGACAGCGCGCATCGTACCGCTGCTTGCTGCGAAGGGCGGAGCGGCAGATGACGCAAAGGCGTCGGAGCTGCTGAAAGGCTTCACGGACGCGCTTGACGGTGACCTCAACACAGCGCAGGCTGTTACGTCGATCTACGATGTCCTCAAATCCGACGCTGACGCGGCGACAAAGCTTGCGGCTCTGCAGCGCATGGATGAAGTGCTGTCGGTCGGGCTTATAAGCGCGGCTGAAAAGCTTGCGGCGAAGAATGAAGCTCCCGCGGAGCTTCCCGCTGAGGTGGCTCAGCTTGCCGAAAAGCGTGCCGCGGCAAGAAAAGCAAAGGATTTCGCCCTTGCCGACGAGCTGAGAAAGCAGATCACGGACATGGGCTACATCGTTGAGGAAACACGTCAGGGAACGGTGATAAGAAAGGCATGAACATTCTGAAAAAGCTGGCTGCGGCGGCATTGACCGGGGCAGTGCTGATCTCCTCCGGATGCTTGGGTTTCGGCAGTACCGAGGGGCTAACGCCGAATCCGATATATTCATACGATTACAGCACAATGAAGCTGGTTCAGCTCGAAGAGCCTGCCGAGGGCAGTCCCGTGGCTGTGATCGAGACTACCGCAGGCACAATAAAGGCTGTGCTTTATCCGCAGTACGCGCCCAACACGGTCAGCAATTTCGTGAACCGTGCGAAGGAAGGTTTCTACAACGGGAAAGACATCTACTGCGTTATCGACAAGTCGATATTCATGGCGGGAGCAGCGGACGAGAACCGCAACACGGGGCTTACCGAGGACGGCGAACTGATTGCCAACGAATATTCCGTGGATCTGTGGCCGTTCAAGGGGGCGCTGTGCTCCTACAACGGACACTCGGGCTACGGTGACAGCAGGTTCATGGTACTCAATGAGAGAGAGCTTTCCGAGGAGGATATCTCTACTCTGCGGGAGCTGAAAAACAAGAACGAGGAAAAGCTCCTCCCGGATACGCTGGTAGATGCGTTCGTGGAGTACGGCGTGGTGATAGACTTCACAGGCGCTTACACGGTATTTGCCCAGACGTTCGAGGGCATGGACATCATAGAGAAAATATGCTCCGTGCCGGTGAGCGGCGAGCTTTCAATGCCGGTGGATCCTATATATATCAATAGTATCACGATCACTGAATATCACAAGGCATAAATGTGTACAGGAGGTACGCATCAGACTTCAAGGGACGGTGGAAAAATAATGCTCAGGTTTATGAAGAAAGCTGCTGCGGCAATTCTGGCAGCGGTAATGATGATAAGCGTTTCGGGCTGCGGTGAGGATCCTGTCATCGGAAACCTTTCCGAGGTGCGCAAGGAGGAGAACGCAAACGAGATATACGCTGTGATCTCGGTGAGGGATTTCGGCGATATAACCGCCAAGCTGTTCCCGGGCGCGGCTCCGGAGGCTGTCGGGCGGTTCACGGAGAATGCCGAGCTCGGTTACTATGACGGCAAGACGATTCATAGGGTGATACCCGATTACGTTATACAGGGCGGTTCGCTCAACGGCGACGGCGGTGACGGGAATGTTCCCGACTCGCTCTACATACCTGTTGAGACCTCTCCCGTGACGTTCAATTTCTACGGTGCGCTTTGCCTTGCCGCATCAAAGAAGGGCTGCTATTCGCAGTTCTACATTGTGACCAACCATATCCCGCAGGATATTGACGCCGTTATAACCAAGCTTTCGGGGCAGCTTGCGGACGAAGCGTTCTCTGCGAGACTTCTCGAAGAGGACAAGAAGAAATACCAGGATTATCTGGACAAGCTGAAAGCGATCCCCGAGGAGGTCAAGGAGAAGTACAAGCGCGTGGGAGGTCTGTATGACCTTGACGGTACAAGTACGGTCTTCGGGCAGGTCATTGACGGGTTTGATGTCATGAAAGCGATATCGGCAGTCGAATTAGTCACCGGCAACCGCTCGGACGATAAGGCGGGTATGCCATCGAAACCCATTGAATCCATTGTTATAGACCATATTGAGATAGTCCGCATAGAGCCTGTGGAGACTACCACCGAGGAGACCACCACAAAGGCGGGCAAGACGAAGAAGACATCCGACGAGGTGAATGCTGAAACACTTCCCACCGAGGCTGCAACAAGTGAGACATCTGCCGCAGGTGAGGAGACCGACGCGGATACCACCGTGTCTGCTGCTGCGCAAGACAGCGCTGATGTGCCGGAAACGGGGTCAGCACCTGATGAAACGTCCGCGGAGCCGGAAAGCGCTGAAAGCACGGAGCCTGCGACGGAGAGCGCCGATCCGGCTTCTTACGCGGCGGAAGACATCTCCGTTCCCGATGACGATGAGATAGTCGTGGTAGAAGAATAAGCCGCAGACTGTATTTGCGCCCGTTGTGCATATTAAACAAAAATAAGTACAAAAGCGTCGGGCGGCGATGTTGTGCGAGTTTCAGATATTTTGCCCGTTATCAGCGGAGTTTTCCTGTATTTTCCGTGTATAAACGGCAGATAAGAGTTAAAAATATATGTTGAAAATGTAGATTTTGCATAAATGGTCTTTATTTTTGCGTGGAAATGTGATATACTAATAATTACCACTGATAGGACAGCATGATGTTATTTTGAGAAAAACGGCATCAGTGGTCATCGAATTGACGCTCGAATGGATTTGAACCGATATTCTCCCCCAAAATGTCTGACGCGCAGGACGCACGCAGGCATCAAGGCGAAAGCCTAATATACCGATCAAGAGGTTGTTATTTTGGAGAAAGAGAAATTTATAATAAACGGCGGAAACAGGCTTACCGGAGAGGTGGAGATAAGCGGCGCGAAAAACGCTGCCGTAGCTATCCTGCCTGCCGTTATCCTTGCGGACAGTCCGTGTGTGCTTGAAAATGTCCCGGCTATCAATGATGTAGCTATCGATCTTCATATTCTTCGTCAGCTCGGCGCTGAGGTGAAGATGATAGACAGGAATACTATCATGATAGACCCTCGTCCCGTGCGTGACCTGCCCGTTCCCTATGAGCTCGCAAGGTCGATGAGAGCTTCCTATTATTTCCTCGGAACGCTGCTCAGCAGGTTCGGACACGCTCAGGTGCCGATGCCCGGCGGCTGTGATCTCGGTGACAGACCTATGGAACAGCATGAGAAGTGTTTCCGTGCTCTCGGCGCAAGACATTCGAGAGCTCACGGCATCGTTGAGATAAGCGCAGACAGCCTTTACGGCACACAGATATACTTCGATAAGGTGTCCGTCGGAGCAACTATCAATGCTATGCTCGCGTCCGTTAAGGCAGAGGGTCAGACGATACTCGAAAATGCCGCAAAGGAGCCGCATATCGTCGATCTCGCAAACTTCCTCAACTCCATGGGCGCAGATATAATGGGCGCAGGTACGGATACGATCAAGATACGGGGCGTAAACAAGCTCCACGGTACCGAATATACCATTATTCCCGATCAGATCGAAGCAGGAACATTTATGATAGCTGTCGCGGCAACAAAGGGTGACGCGCTTATCAAGAGTGTTATCCCGAAGCATCTTGAACCTATCACATCGGTGCTTCGCAAGGTGGGCGTGGTGGTCATGGAATATGACGAGAGCGTCCGCGTTATAGGGCAGGGAACATACGAGAGAGTCAAGGTAAAGACAATGCCTCACCCGGGATTTCCTACCGATATGCAGCCGCAGCTCACTGCGCTGCTCACTCTCGCAAGAGGGACAAGCATCATTACCGAAAATATATGGGACAGCCGTTTCAGATATGCCGACGAGCTTCGCAGAATGGGCGCGGATATATCTGTGGACGGTAAAGTCGCTGTTATCGAGGGCGTTGATCACCTCACCGGAGCCCCGGTAAAGGCTACCGACCTTCGCGCGGGCGCTGCGCTGATAATCGCGGCACTCAGCACAAACGGAGTGACTGAGATAGATGATATTTACCACATAGAGCGTGGATATGACAATATGGACGGAAAACTTCGCGCAATGGGCGCGGATATCATAAAAAGAACGATATCTGATGACATCAGACAGGCAATATGACATCAAATACCCCTGCTATCAACGGCAGGGGTATTATTAATGCATACAAAAGCACGCTTTATTATTTATCAGTTTTGACAAAATTGTCATAAAATCGGTAAATTTGCAGGAAGGGTATTGATTTTCTCTGCTATTTGTGTTAAGATTACATTGTATTATGCTATAATTTTCATGAAAGGACTCAGTTTTATGAAAACATCTATAAAAAAGCGTCTTCTGAGACTCGGAATACTTTGCGCGGGTATAGGTTCTTTTGCTGTTGCGATTTTTGCTGCGATCGCGCTGAATATAGTGGCGGCAGGATTTGCCGATAAACTCGGAAATACTGTAATGAACAGCGTTGTTTCTACACTTAACGAGGAGTTCGAGTATATTTCCAACGGGCTTCGTGACGCTGAACCTGGCGGTGACAGCGATATATTTGAGGAAGTTTTTATCCTCGGAGAACCGCAGAGCTATGATTACAGCGCTTTTGCGGAAGAATGCCGCAAGCTTTCAACAGGATCGTCATACTTTACATACCTCGGCTCCGCCGGCAAAAGCATTGCTGCTCTGAACAGAGGTTCGGATATAATCGTTGGCGTACTTGAGCCCGAATACTTTGATTATGCAATAAATATCATGGACGGCTCCGATTCTTACGGCTACCTTGTAGATAATAAGTCCGGCAAGGTTATGCTTTCCATAAATAAGAACGAATGCGGTACGAACATAGACGGCAATTCGCTTTATAAGAATGTACTTGCCGGTGTCAGAAACGGCAAGCCTGCCAGTGAAGGCAGCTCTTTCTCCAAATATGTTGTCTATGGGTCACCTGTGACCAAGTTCACGGATTTCAGCGTTATCTATGTCTCAGATGCATCTGCTATATACCGCGGCGGTAAGATAGCTACCACAGCTATGTTCGGCTGGGCGCTTGTCCTTACGTTCACGGGCGTAGTCGTATCTATCGGTGTTGCGAAGAAGATCGCAGCGTCTATCGTTCCTACGGCGGAGTGTCTCGAAAAGTTCGCGCGCGGCGAGATAGACAGCTCCTTCAAAGCTAATGACCGCGGTGATGAGACTGAGATGCTCTCCTCCGCTATGGAAAAGACTATCCAGAACCTCGGAACATACATCAAGGATATCGACTTCATGCTTTCGGAGATATCACAGGGTAATCTCGCTGTCGAGAGCAGCTGTGACTATGCAGGCGATTTCAACAGCATAAAGAATTCGCTCAATAATATCTCTTCATCTCTCAAGGGAACCATTCATGCTATAAGAGAAGCCGGCGCACAGGTGAACAGCGGCGTAGGCGCACTCGCAAGCGGTGCGCAGAGCCTTGCTGACAACTCCACTACCGAAGCAAGCACTATCAAGGAGATAGATGACCTTGTTCGCAACCTTAACGAAAATGTTACAGCCAATGCGGAAATGACCGAGCGCATGAGAAGTCTTTCCGAACAGACAGTGCTCAATGTCGAGAACGGCAACCGAAACATGGAGAACCTCAGCAGCGCTATCGAGGATATCAGAAAGGCTTCCGAGGAGATACAGTCTATTGCAAAGCTTATAGATGATATCGCGTTCCAGACAAATATCCTTGCCCTCAATGCGGCAGTCGAGGCTGCGCGCGCTGGTGACGCGGGCAAGGGCTTCGCGGTAGTTGCAGATGAAGTCCGCAACCTCGCAAGCAAGTCCGCCGATGCTGCAAAGGATGCCGTAAAGGTCATCGGACGCTGTGTAGATGCAGTTGACCAGGGTGTTCAGCTCAACCGCTCGGCAAGCGAGTCGCTCAGCGAGGTCAGCAAGTCTGTCCAGGAGTTCAGCGTTCTCGTCGGTAAGGTAGCAGACTCCTCAAATCAGCAGGCAAGGGATATCAATACCGTCAACAGCGGTCTTACAAGCATTACAAGCGTCGTTCAGAGCAATGCCGCTACCGCGGAACAGTCCGCCGCAAGCTCTGAAGAACTTGCAAGCCAGGCTCAGGTGCTTGAGAGTCAGCTCCGTCACTTCAGAATAGACTGATTATATCATAACTGCCCTTTCTGTCAAGGAAAGGGCAGTGTGTTGCTTGTTACGGAGGAATTATATGAGATTTGTGGTTCAGCGCACGACGGGGGCATCTGTGTCTGTGGACGGTAAGACTGTGGGCGAGATCGGGATCGGATTCGTGGTACTCGTCGGAATAGGCGGCGGAGATACACGCGAGATCGCAGACAAGATGATAAAAAAGCTGCTTGCCCTCAGGATATTCGACGACGAGAACGGTAAGACAAATCTTTCGCTGTCAGACGTTGGCGGTGAGCTGCTTATCATTTCGCAGTTCACGCTGTATGCCGACTGCCGCCACGGTAACCGCCCGTCTTTCATCAAGGCGGGGGAGCCGAGGCTTGCAGAGGAGCTTTATGAATACATAGCAGCGGAGTGCGGAAAGCAATTTCCTGTTCAAAAGGGTATATTCGGGGCGGAAATGAAGGTCTCGCTGTTAAATGACGGACCATTCACAATAATTCTTGACAGCGAGCAATTATTGCCAAAGGAGAGCAAAAATGGAACTGAATAAGATAAATTTCGGAGTTGACGGAGACAGCATAACCGCGGGTGAGCAATGGTCGTGGCACGTGTACAGGACGCTCGGTTTCGCATCGCATTATAATGTGGCAGTAGGTTCGTCGGTGTGGTACAAACGTACATTTGAGACCGTAAAGGGCATAGTAACCACGCAGGATTACGATGACCCTGATTTCGCGGGGATAAGCGGCGGCTGGCTGGAAACAGATGACCCTGTTGAGCTTCAGATGCGTGCGAACAACTGCGCTGTGGTACATATTCAGAAATATCTCGCGGATGTAAGGGAAGGGAAGGCGCCTGTACCCGATGTGTTTGCGTTTGCTATGGGAACGAACGATGATGCTGACTTTCTCGGTGACCCGGAAAAAGCGCTGCGCGGCAAGTCACTCGACGATAACCCGGATATCGACCTTTTCACCGAGGCGGGCGCTATGCGGTGGTGTATTCAGAAGATCGCGGAAAACTTTCCCGATGTTCGCATTTTCGTGCTTACTCCCATTCAGACGGCAAAAACCGAGCACAACGCTAAGATAGAACGGCAAATAAGCGAGGTATTCATTAAGATAGCAAACGGTATGAGCGTTCAACTCGTTGACTGTCACCACGGCTGCGGGATCTGTGAGAAGTTCGAGGTCGCTGACGGAGAGGGAAGATACCTTATGGACGGACTTCATCCGAAGGCTGACGGACAGGCACGTGAGGGAGCTTTTGCGGCAGCGCAGATACGTGCAAAGCTGTACTGAGATACGGAAACTTTTTCAAAATAGCTATTGACTTTGAGCGGTCAATGCTATATAATAATTATATAAGTATAAACGATAATGATTGAAAGGAAGTAATTATATGACTATCAACAAAAATCTTAACGGTGATAAGCTTGTTATCGAAGTTGGAGGAAGGCTTGATACCACAACTGCTCCGCAGCTTGATTCGGAGATAAAAGCGTCATTAGACGGAGTGACCGAACTTGTTATGGATCTTTCCGGAATGGAGTACATTTCTTCTGCCGGACTTCGTGTCCTCCTGTCAGCGCAGAAAGCAATGAATAAACAGGGTAATATGGTGGTCAAGGGTGTAAATGAGACTATCATGGAGATATTTGAAGTGACCGGGTTCGTTGACCTGCTCAATATTGAATGATTAAAAAAAAGCCCCCGCTGCTGCAGTGCATGGGGGCTTTTATATGAAAGCCGGTGTTTGACATGACTTATGAAGAAGCGCTGAGAGCAGTCCCTAAGGGTAAGTATCGTCATTTCAAGGGAAATGAGTATGAGGTCATAGATATAGCTCGCCATTCCGAGACGCTTGAGCCTATGGTAGTGTATCGTGCTCTTTACGGCGACGGCGGAGTGTGGGTGCGTCCTGCGGAAATGTGGGATCAGACGGCAGGTGACGGAACAGTGAAACGGTTCACCCTTATCGAGTGATGTCTATGTACATTTTTTCATTGTTTGATAAATTTTGTGACTTTTTTTCATTTTTCACTTGACAAATCGCATAAAACGTAGTATAATATTAAAGCAGTCGGATATTGACTGTTCTGTCTGGGTGTGGCGCAGTTGGTAGCGCGCTACCTTGGGGTGGTAGAGGCCGTGGGTTCAAGTCCCGTCACTCAGACCATATCTCGTGTCCGTGAAGCCGCTTGTAGAGCGACTTCACGGATTTTTATTTTTCTGAAACCGGGTATTGTCCGTTATTTGACCGTTATTGTCCGTCAAACCTTTGCGGGTCAAATAGGTGGTGCCTTTTCTAACTTGCCTTATCCTGCAAATCGTCATCTATGGGCGTGTTTTTCTTCTTCTTTGAGAAGTCCAGTACCGACGCGATAGCTTCGCTCGCACGGGCGTTCGCGTCCTGAAAGGCATGCAAATATATAGAACTCGTGGTTGTGATCGCGCTGTGCCCTAATGCACTGGAAACCGCTGCAATATCTACATTCGCATGGATAAGCGAACTAGCGAAAAAGTGGCGAATACTATGCAATCCGTGAAACGGCATATTGTGCTTCTTGCAGAAGCGTTCAAGCCACAAGTACGGCATACCGCAGAACAGCGGTTCTCCGTTGTCTTTGATAAAAAGACGGTCGCTGTCAACCCACTTGCTGCCCATGAGCTTTGCCTGACGTTCCTGATCTGTTTTCAACTCTTTGAGCAGGTTCATCACCAGATCCGGAAACTTGAGCGAGCGCTGAGACCTGCGGGTCTTGGTAGTATCGGTATAATACCCTTTAGCCTTCGTATAGTTTGAGGTGCGGCGCACACTTATAATGTTATCATTAAAGTCAACATCTTTCCATTCGAGCCCCATCATCTCACCGCGACGGAATCCGCTATAAACTGCAAGAATTATAAATACACGATATTTCAGCGGTGCATCTTCTTCCAGAAGTTCAAACAAGTGCTCAACTTCTTCAATGGAATAGATCTCCTTTTCCTTGCGTTCTCCCTTCGGGATAGAAACACGGCTGCAAGGGTTATCAGGAACCATTGACATCTTGACAGCATAGCTGAATACATCGGAAATGAAGCTGAGATGATGTATCACGGTCTTGCGCGCAAGCGGCTTTCCGGTCTGCATATTCTTTCCGTTGAATACGAGATCATTCACGAACTGCTGAATGTGGCGGCTGGTGATCTTATTCACCTTCATATAACCGATAGCAGGATAAACACGCGTTGTGACCTGCTTCATACGCTCGAACGAGGTGTTGCGGAGATTGAGCCTTGCATACTCCTCAAACCATTTTTCAGCGAGTTCTTCAAACTTCATTGCAGTCGGTTCCGCACACATAAGGCACTTTTCTTCAAAAAGAACAGCCTGCCTGAAAGCTTCCTTTTCCGCCTGTTTCGGTGTCATTCCTGCCGGTGGCTTCCATGTCATCGTCTTTTCTATTTGTTTTCCTTTTGTGTCATAACCGCAGTAAACTCTTATCTGATATGAGTCACCGCGCTTTCTGATATTTG
>JAGBLA010000046.1 GCA_017635675.1 Ruminiclostridium sp. | reverse complement strand
GTGGCTTTAATGCTCTTCTGACGGGAGAACTCCTCGCGCTCCTTCTCTTCAAGAGCCTCGGAGATGAACTTCACCCGCTCGCGGTACATGGGTATGAGGATATTCTTCAGCGCGTTTGCGCGCTTCTGCGCCTTGCGTATCGCCACCGACAGGCGATATACGCTGTTCTCTATCTCCGCGAGCATAAGCCCCGTCTGCTTGGCTTTCAGAAAGCTCGCGTAAGCCTTGTCGAAACAGGAATCCGTGTCCGCAAGGCTGTAACACAGCTTTGGCTCGGGGTCGCCGCCTGTTACCTGCGGAAGCTCTATACCCATGACACTGCGGTAGGATATGTTCACCGTCTTGTCTATCGGCATACTGTGAGACTTCTCAATTATTACACCGTCGATGATGTTCGCGTTCTGAAGCGCCGCATACGCCTCGGCGAATGTGCCTTCAAGCGTCCCGCTGAGCTCCTTCGCCTTGTCTGTGAGCATGACCATTTCGCGGATAAGAATATTGCGCTTCCTGTCCATGAGCTCATAGCCGAGCTGCGCCTGACGAAGCGAGTGCTTCGCGTTTATGAGATTGCCTTTTGTGGCAAAGACCTGCTGTGCCATAAGCTCCTCCTTTCAGATTTCTGTCAGTTGCGGTAGTGCTCCTCGATGAGCTTCGCGTTCATTCTGTCAAGCTCGTTCTTCGGCAGCAGCGACAGCAGATCCCATGCAAGCTCAAGCGTCTCGTCCATGCTGCGGTTCTCGTCAAAGCCCTGCTTTAAGAAACGCTGCTCAAATTCTTGACCGAACAGAAGATGTTTCTTGTCTATCGCGGAAAGCTCGTCCTCACCTATGACCGACGCGAGAGAACGCGCGTCCTGCACCTTCGCGTAAGCCGCGAAAAGCTGGTTTGCCACGTCGTTGTGGTCGGCGCGGGTGTAGCCCTCGCCTATGCCGTCCTTCATCAGTCGCGACAGCGACAGCAGCACCGAAAGTCCCGGATACACTCCCTCAGAGTCAAGCGTGCGGTCGAAAACTATCTGACCCTCGGTGATGTACGCCGTAAGGTCGGGTATGGGGTGGGTGATGTCATCGTTTGGCATCGTGAGTATCGGTATCTGCGTCACCGAGCCCGTGGAGCCTTCAATAACTCCCGCACGCTCGTACATTGCCGCAAGGTCGGAGTACAGATAGCCCGGATAGCCCTTTCTGCCAGGTATCTCGCCCTTTGAGGAGGAGAACTCACGCAGAGCCTCGGCGTAAGATGTGATATCCGTCATTACCACGAGAATGTGCATATTCTTCTCAAACGCAAGATATTCGGCGGTGGTGAGCGCGCACTTCGGCGTTAAGATACGCTCGATTATCGGGTCATTCGACAGGTTGAGGAACATGACCACGCGCCCGCTTGCGCCCGCCTGGTCGAACTCGCGGCGGAAGTAGTCCGCAACATCGTTCTGAACACCCATTGCCGCAAATACTATCGCGAAATCCTGTCCGTTCTCCTCGGCAATTCTCGCCTGCTTTACTATCTGCACCGCGAGCTTGTTGTGGGAAAGTCCCGAGCCCGAGAATATGGGGAGTTTCTGACCGCGGATAAGCGTCATAAGGCAGTCTATCGAGCTTATGCCCGTGTGTATGTAGTTTCGCGGGTAGCTTCTCGCCACAGGGTTGAGCGCCCGCCCGTTGATGTCGCCGTACTTCTCGGCAAATACATCGCCGAGCCCGTCCGCAGGCTTGCCCGCGCCGTTGAACACGCGTCCGAGCATTTCGGTGCTGAGCGGTATCTCCAGGGGTCTGCCCTTGAACACCGTGCGCGTATTGTCAAGCGAAAGCCCCGATGTTCCCTCGAACACCTGCAGAATAACGCGGTCGCCCTCCATCTGCACTATACGTCCGAGACGCACCGAGCCGTCCTCAAGGTGAAGCTCCGCTATCTCCTCGTACGCCGCGCCTGTCACGCCCTCAAGCGCCACGAGAGGGCCGTTCACATCTGCGAGTCCCGCATATTGGATATTCATGCCGCAGCCCTCCTTACGCACTTATTTCGCCGAGATCCCCGATCTTCTCGTCGATCTCGCGGTCATAGTCACCGAACATTTCCGGCTTGTCGTTCGGTATCTCGTATTTCATTTTTATCAGCTTCTCAAATAGTCCCGTGTTGATCATGTCGGAGACAGCCGCTCCGCGCTTCAGCGCCTCGCCGCACCTGTGATACAGGCGCAGGATAACTCGCATCATAAGGAGCTGCTTGCTCATAGGCACGTATGTGTCGTCCTTGTGGAACGCGTTCTGCTGCAAAAATCCTACGCGTATCACCCTTGCCGTTTCAAGCACGAGCTTCTGGTCATCGGGCAGAACGTCCGAACCGATAAGCTTCACTATCTCCATGAGCTTGTTTTCCTCAAGCAGGATATTGCTTATCTCCTGCCTTACGTCGAGGAAGTCCTCGCCCACGTTCTTTTCGTAGTATTCGGTGAAATCGGGTATGTACTCCGAATAGCTTGTGAGCCAGTTTATTGCGGGGTAGTGTCTCGCGTAGGCGAGGGGCTTATCCAGCGCCATGAAGCAGCGCACGAAGCGCTTGGTGTTCTGTGTCACAGGCTCGGAGAAGTCGGAGCCCGCAGGCGATACCGCGCCGATTATTGTGACGCTCCCGCGCTTGCCCGACAGAACGCTGCAGTTGCCCGCGCGCTCGTAGAACTCCGCAAGACGCGACGGCAGATACGCGGGATAGCCCTCCTCGGCGGGCATTTCCTCCAGTCGCCCGGAGATCTCGCGCAGAGCCTCCGCCCAGCGCGAAGTGGAATCCGCCATTATCGCTATGTCATACCCCATGTCGCGGTAGTATTCGGCTATGGTGATGCCCGTGTAAATGGACGCTTCACGCGCCGCAACAGGCATATTCGATGTGTTTGCGATCAGCACGGTGCGGTCGGTGAGGTGCTTGCCGCTCTTCGGGTCGATAAGCTCGGAGAACTCTTCGAGCACCTGTGTCATCTCGTTGCCGCGCTCGCCGCAGCCTATGTACACGATGATGTCCGCGTCACACCACTTGGCTATCTGGTGCTGGGTCATGGTCTTGCCCGTGCCGAAACCTCCCGGTATCGCGGCGGTGCCGCCCTTTGCCACGGGGACGATAGAATCGAGCACACGCTGCCCCGTAATAAGGGGAGTGTTTATGGGTATGCGGCGGGCAACGGGACGCGGAGTACGTATCGGCCATTTCTGGCAGAGGGTGAGCACAACTTCCTCGCCGCCGTCATCGACTTTCAGTATGGTATCGTTCGCTTTATACCTGCCGTCGGGCGCCGCATACGTGACCTTGCAGGTCTTTATATAGGGCGGCACCATGACGCGGTTGGTTATGAGCGGCGACTCGGGGCATTCGGCATATATCTGCCCCGCAGTAAGCTCGTCGCCGGGCTTTACAAGCACTGTCACATCGAACTCACGCCCGGGGTCTATGGTGGGGATATCGCTGCCCTCGGTGACATATACGCCGTCGGTCTTTTTCATGTCCGTGAGCGGGCGGGCGATACCGTCGAATATGTTGGAGATTATGCCCGGTCCGAGAGTAACGCTCATGGGAGCGCCTGTTCCCTCGACCTCCTCGCCTATTTTAAGTCCCGCGGTATTCTCGTACACCTGTATGGTAGTGAACTTGTCATTTACGCCGATTACCTCGCCGATAAGGTGCTTTTTGCCCACGTACACCATTTCACGCATGGCAAAAGCCTTGGTATCGCGTATCTTTATGACAGGTCCGTTTATTGCATATATCGTATTGTTCATCAGAATTTCCTTTATCCTGTTGATTTTCTCTGTCAAAGCTGCATTTCCGAGCGCGCCGCGAAAGAGCCGCGTTCGTTCTCGAATGCGGAGTCGAGTGTGAGGTCGATGAAGATGCCCTTTGCGGGGTACTTGAATATCAGCCCGCCCAGCTTTATGTTACGGTCGGCTGCGGCTGTGATGCCGTATTTCTTCGCAATGGGCTCCACCCTTGCAAGGTCGCCCCTGCTGCAGTAAACGCTGACATCGGGAGTTATCTTCTGCTCCCTGTCGGCGCGCTCGGCGCACTTTTCAAGGTGTTCCGCGTACTTGTCCGACTTCGCGAACTCCTCAAGCTCACCGCGTATCTCGCCGAAAAGCTCATCTACAAGCGCGTTGCGGTGCAGAAGCACCTTTCTGTCCGCGGCGTAGCGGCTCTCGGACACGCGCTTGCGCTCGTCGCTCTCGTGCCGCGACAGCTTCGACAGCATAACCGAGCTCTGCTCCTTCTCTATGCGGGCAGTCTCTTCCTCTATCATAGCTTTGGCGCGCTTTTCCGCGTCCTCGGTGAGTTTCTTCGCGTCAGCCTCGGCGGCAGCCTGTATCTGCTGTTTCAGCTTTTCGAGCTTTGTATCAATCTCTGCCATTACAAAGGCTCCTCCTTATATCCTTATACCCACGGCGTCGCTCACATAGCCGCCGAGGGTCTCGGCGATATGCGAATCTCCGTGTCTGTCGGGTATCTCAACTATGAGCGGCTTGCGCAGCGTGAGCTTCATCTGATATATCTCCTCGCCGCACAGCTCCGTGAGCTTCTTCGTCATGAACACCACCGCCACGTCGTCACGCTTTGTGACCTCCGAAAGCGCGTCCATGACCTCGCCGCGTTTATGCACGACAACGCCCTCTATCCCCGCGAGCCTCATGCCCGTAAGGGTATCGTTGTTGTCGCTTATGAGAAAGCACTTCATTCCGCGCTCCTCAGCCGTTGAGTATAAGAATGGAAACGAGGATACCGTAGATAGCGACACCTTCGCCCAGCGCCACGAAGATGAGCGCCTTCGAGAATATCTTGTCGTCCTCGCTTACCGCGCCGATAGCGGCGGATGCCGCGTTTCCTACCGCGATACCCGTACCGATAGTCGCAAGGGCTGTCGGGAGTGCCGCCGCAAGGTACTTCATGCCGTCACCCACGGAAGCTCCTCCGGCAGCAGCCGCAGCGGCTCCCGCGCCCTCCGCGGACGCGAGTACGGGCATGAACACGGTCATGAGTATCATCGTGCCGAGGAACATACCGCAGTTGAGAAGTATGGACTTCTTACGGTTGAACTTCACGCCCGCGTGTACCTTACGGATAGCTATGACCAGCGGAACGATTATCATTGCGAGTGCAAAAAGCGGTAATAAATAAAGTAACATTTTGAATTTCCTCCGAAATCGTATTATTTTTTATCAGCCCGCCGCGGCAGGCATGAAAGATATACATTTTATGCAGCCTTTGAGCTCAGCGAAACGCTCTTGAACGGTATTCCGCCGCCCTTGAAGAAACGGCTGAACAGCTCGTAGAATTCAAGACGCAGCACCTGTATGCCCACGATAAAGCCCTCAAAGCCCGTAACGAAGATGTTGCCGATAACAAGCACCACTATGCTGCCCACGCCGTCGAACATTCCCGCGATGATGCTGAACACGAGCATAAGTCCCGCGTGGCTCAGCACGAAGCCGCCGATACGCAGATATGACATCGTGTTGGTAATGTAGGTAAGGCAGACCTCAAACAGGTCGATGACGCTCTCGATGATGAACATTCCCACGCCCTTCTTTTCGGGGGCAGCCTTTTCGTTCATCGCTGCAAGACGGGCTTTGAGTCCCGTGTCGATGTTGCCGCCGTTCTTTGAGACACTCTCGGAATTCATGCCGTGGTTCGCCATAGCGTGCAGCAGCGGCTCCTTGAAGAATATCAGCACAAGCGGAAGAACTATCAGAAACAGCACATAAGCCGTGTTCATTATCTCGATGTGGAGCGCGAAACTGCACCCGAGCCCCGCGACCAGCGACGCATACAGAACAAAGCCGCAGATACCGCTCGCTCCGAAGATGCCCGCTTCAAAGTCCCTCATGCGAAGGCTCACGATGATGTTGATTATCATTGTGAGAAGTATCAGGCACACGCCCACGATAAGCGCCATGATAAGGAAGATGTTGGACGCCTGGAACACGTTCTCGGGCGGCTCGGTGTAGCCGAACAGCTCATATATCTTCGGAATGTGGAAGAACGGCTTGATAATCTCTTCATTGCCGAACACCGAGCCGTAGAGAATGCCGAACAGCGCGCTCGAAAATCCGATGCGTGAGATTATGGGAGCAAGCCCCGCCTTCGTCACCTTCGTGAGTATAAGACCCAGTATCATTATGCAGAGCCCCTGTCCGAGGTCTCCGAACATCATGCCGTAAAGCAGCATATACGTTATCGCTACCAGCGGCGTCGGGTCGATGCCGTTCGACGCGGGAAGCCCGTACATCTTCACGAACATCTCGAACGGTCGGAACAGGAAGTTGTTTCTGAGCCGCACGGGCGCCGTTTCATCGGGTGCCGTGTCGCGGAACGTGAGCGTTACGTCCCCCACAGAATTTATCAGCTCCGTGAAACGCTTTTTCTCGCTCGCGGGGATATATCCCGAGAAGTGGAACCGCCCGTCGAACACAGTGACGTTGGAGCGCAGCTCATAGCTTGAGCTTATCGCCCCGAGCTTCGCATACACCTTTGAGAGCTTTGCGCCCTCCTTGTCCGCTATGGCTTTTAGCTGTGCGTCTATCTCTGTGATGCGCTTATTCTCCGACTCCATCTGCTCCACGAGCCGCTTTGTGGCTTCATCGGAGCTGCCCTTCAGGTAATCGGGGAGCAGCGTGCGCTCGAAACCTAAGCTGTTGAACAGGAAGTCGATGTCGTTGGCTTCCGTCTTCGCGGCTATGTAGAAACACCACGTGTAGTTCTTCTCCTGTCGGAATCGGTGGAAATAATAGGTCTTGCCCTCGTAGTAAGCAAGCTTTCGTATGCTCTCGTTGGGAAGCCGCCCGAAGCGGAATTTCGCGTATTTCAGCGAAAGCAGGTCTGCAAGGTCGGCATTGAGCCCCGTCATCTGCGTCAGATTTTCATAGATAGCGTTTTCCGAGCGCAGAGATGAATTTATCTTCATCTTCTCCTCCGACAGCTCGCGCTGCATCGCGTCTATGCTGTCGAGGTAGTTCTTGAAATCCACGCTCACGCTGTAATCTATGTCGTCGTAGGACACGTTCCTGTCGGGCTTGACACCTATGCTTTCCGCAAGCGCCTTTGCCCGCTTCATAAGTCTTTCATATACGCCCTTGTCCTTAAGGTTTTTCGCGGCGACCTCCGACCCCGATATGTCGGGCGGCGGGTTTATATGAAAACATTCGCTTTCACAGCATTTGATAAGCGTCTTGTTTATCTTTCGGATACTTCCTTCGATATTGACAAGCGCGACTTTTTCTATTGCCATTATTCGCCTTTCCTTTCCTCTTTTTATGCCTTACGGCGTTATCTGATAAGGTATTTCTCTATCGCTTCGGGAGCGAGCCCGTAACGTATGCCCTCGATTATCCTGCACAGGTCGGTGCTCTCCGCGGAAAGCAGCATCATCAGCGAGTACAGAGCCTCGGTCTCGTTGGTGCTCACCGCAAGCCTGTGGCGGAAGTATTTATAGTCCGACACATTCACGTTTATCTCGGGTATATCCGACTCTGCCGAAAGCGCCACCCGCTGGCTCACGAACATCTCCCGCAGGGCGTTCACCGCGTCGGGCTGTCTGAGCGCCTCGTCTATCTCCACGGGACGCAGCCGCTTGTGATACGGTATCAGAAGCTCCTTTACACGCTCGTTCGTCATACCGAAGGACTTCGTGCGGTAACAGGTGAGCAGGTTGTCCGCATCGACCTTGCGCAGTATAAAATCCTTGAGCTGACTGCGCGTACTTCCCTTTTCGCTCTTGTCTATCTGCCCGAACGCCCACTTGATGTAGCACACGCTTATTGTGGTGAGTATGCGGTCGATATCGGGCTCCGCCGCGGTCATCAGCGGCGCGAGACTTCGGTAGTATATGGTGCCTCTGAGCACCTCTGACGCGTCCGCGAGGTTTTTCGCCGCCGCGAGCCGCAGGTGGTCGAAGCTCAACTCGTCCGCGATGTACTCGGGGAACGCGGCGACAAATCCGTCCTGCTCACCCGCGGTTATCGCTATCACAGCCTTTATCAGCTGGTCACATTCGAGCCGTCGGACGTAAAAGCCGGAAATACCTTTCTTGTCGCCTGCCGAAAACCGCAGGACCCTCTGATACGTGTCAAAAACGTTCTTGTTTATGAGTGTCTCCGCCTGTTCACGGTGAACGGCAGCTTCATCGGTATCGGCAAAGACCGACGCGTACAGCGGCTTGGATTTCAGATACGCGACTGCCGCGGCTATCGACGCCTTGTGGATAAGGGCGGTGTAGTCCTCCCGCGTGAGCATGGTGCCGTGTATGGCACGCGCCTTCGCGGTCACAGCATTGTTTGCCATTCCCTCACCTCAGTTCTCAAAGCTCAGTATGCGGCTTATTATCTCTTTTTTCCACGCGTCCTTGCCCGCCGCAAGCTTTTCGTCCAGCACACGGCACTTTTCCTCCGCTTTCTTATCGGCGGCGATTATCTCCTTATCCGACGCGCTCCTCAGCTCGGAGAGCTTTTTACGGCTGTTCTCCGCCAGCATTTCGGCGTTTTCCCTCGCAAGGCTTTCTCTCTTTTCCCTTGCCGCGGCGAGAGTGGCTTCCGCTTTCTTCGCTGCTTCCTCCGAAACGGCACGCGCCTTCTTGTCGGCTTCTATTATCGCACTGACGGAATTGTCCATAACATATCCTCCGTTCTGTAAATTCAACAGCATATTCCTATTAATATTAACGCATTTTGTAAAAAATGTCAAGATTAATAATTACTAATTTATCCTGTGGATTTACAGCAATTTGACAATTCACCCGGGCAAAAAAATAAGTCCGGAGACTTTACATCTCCGGACTTATGTATAAATCTGACTTACTTTCTCTTCTTAGCGATAACAACTGCGCCTGCTGCAACTGCTGCAAGACCTGCAACTACTGCAACGTCCTCGATACCTGTATCGGGAGAACCCTTGGAAGAATCTGTAGCTGCTTCAACATCACCTGCTGCGGGAGCTGCTGCTGCGCCGCCGACGGGAGTGAGGGAGCACTTACCTGTGCCGTCCCAGCTGATGAGCTCTGCACCGCTTGCGTCCTCAACGCTTACCTTGTCGATAGCTGCTGTCCACCATACAACGCCGCTCCAGTCCTGCATGCAGATCTGAACGATAGTTGCGTCATCTACAACGCTGTTCATTTCGTCAACGGGGCAAACGATCTCGTATGTGTAATCGCCGACCTTGTTAGCCTGGAGAGCCTTAGCGGATTCAGCGGTGAAACCGAGATCCTCGTCGTTTACTCCCCACCAGTCCTTTGCGTTCCAGTTGTGAGAAGTATCGGTAGCGGAGTTGCTGGATACCACGATAGCACCGCCGATGCCGTTCTCGCCCTCGGCGAAATCAGCCTGAGTGTCCTCGGTGATGTGGAATCTGAACTTAACGTTTGCTGCCTTGCTCCAATCTACGCCGTAGTCAACGATAGCCTTGCCGCCGTCCATGCTGTCGCGGGAGCCGTCATAGTAACCGACAGTCAGGAAAGAGCCGGAGTCGCTGCAAACGTACTCTCTGCCGTCTGCGTCCTTGGGTGTGTCGATCTTAACGAGTTCTGCGCCTGCAACTGCGCTTACGGAAGCGGCTGCAACTGTAACTGCTGCAAGACCTGCAAGTGTCTTCTTGAAATTCATGATAGTTTTCCTCCTTAGAATTAAAGGCATGATGACCTTTTAAGCTATTGTATATTATAAACCATTTATATACGGCGCGTCAATTGACATTTTGCACAAAAAACAAGACCCCGTGACCGGCAGCAAGAATTCCGATGACTGCCGGACGCGGGCTCTGATAACTCTTACTTTCTCTTTGCGGCAATTATCGCAGCACCGCCTGCGAGTACCGCAAGACCCGTTATTGCTGCGATATCCTCAATGCCTGTATCGGGCGAACCCTTTGAGGAGTCTGCCGCAGCCGCGGTATCACCTGCCGCGGGAGCCGGTTCCGAGCCGCCGCTTACGAGCCTGCCGCTGCCGTCGAATGTCAGCAGCGCGTTGCCCGCGTTGTCATACGCGGTGAAGGAAACTACCTCATAATCGCTCATGTCGCTGCCCCAGTACGCGAGGGATGCCTGCATACAGCCTATCTCCGACGCGTCGCCGTTGTGGAGCGGGTTCTCCGCCCATATATCGCTCGTTATCTCGTAGGTGTAATCGCCCACCTTGGTGCTCTTTACGGGCTTGTTTTCGTCGATCGTGACTATTTCAAGGTCTTCATCGGAAACGCCCCAGTATTCCTTCTGCGGCCAGTTGTACTTGTCCCAGAGCGCGGTGTCCGGCGCGATGTCGCCGCCGTTGCAGGAAAGAGTTACCGCGCCGCCCAGTCCGCCGTCGAACCAGTCGGGCTCAGTCGCCTTTACCGTAAATCCTATCTTCGCCACCGCCGAATAGTCGATGCCGTAGTCGGTCGCGGGCTTGTTTTCAGCCTCGCTGCCTATATTGTAAAGCTGGATTATCCACTGACCCGTGCCTGCGTTGAGCCCCGCGTCGGGGTTCTCGGGGGCAACGAGTGCCGCTGATGCCGAAACTGCTGTTAATGATGTGATAGCTGCCGCTGTAAGTCCGGCAGTAAGCTTTCTCAGAACCATGATATTTCCTCCTGTTTATCTGCGTGTCATACCGCATTTTGCTCTATTATAGTATATAACCCGCACACGGTCAATAGTCAATTTGCACAAATATTCCGTTCACAGCACAAGTCCCGTTCCTGCGGGCTTTGACCATGCGCTGTAATACTTTTTGCCGTCCACAGTCTTATACGAGCGAATACGGAACACGTACTCGGCGCCCTTGGGCAGTTTCACCGTGCAGGAGCTTTTCTTCGCGCTCACGGCTTTCAGATTTTTGAATGTCTCGCCGTCGTCCGTCGATACGCCTATCACGTACGCGTCGGCATCACCCGCGTTCCCCCAGCGGAGCCGTATGCCGTTTGCTGTCACGTTCGCGGACAATGCGCTGCTGCGCGGGAGAATGCGAAAGCTCCTCGTCACGGTGCCGGAATACCTGCCAATGCCGGTTATTACCGCCTGACCGGTACCGATCTTCTTGTTGTTCCTGTATGTTACAGTGTAGTCAACGTCTTTTTTCAGCGTCGCACCCAGATCCTTCACCGTCACGGCGGGTTTCACGGCTTTCCCCTTATATACTGCGTCGGAGGGCTTGCTCACCGTCATACCCGATATGTCGGCGGTCATCTCCTTCGCCACGGGCGCGGTGTATTCCCCCACGTGTCCGAAGCTGTCCGCGAAGTCGTCCCCGGAACGCACATCTACGATACAGCTCTCCGAACGCGCGATGATGTTCTTGGCTTTCACCACATCGGCTTCAAGCTCCTCGTCTATGTCCTCGTCGTATATCGTGAACGCGTACAGCATTTCCCCGTCCTTCGCGAACGGCTCAAGGGACGCGCATATCTGAACGCTGTAATTGCTGTCGATGTAGCCGCCGAAGGTATCCGCGGGCTTTCCGTACTTCATCTCGCAGGTGTCGTAGAGGTACAGCGTCCCGATGTCCGCTGTGAAAATGATGTCCACCGAGAAAGGCTTGTCCTGCCGCACCGCCGTCATGTACTGCGAGTGCTGCTGCTCGGCTATCCCGCCGATGTACACCACCGAGAACGGGTAGTAGTTCTCGCCCTGACCTGCCCGGTATTCCCGAAGGGTATGCCCGTTTGCCTCGTATATCACGCGGTAGGGGCAGTCGGCTGTTTCCTCGGACTCCTCGGCGCAGGCAGGGAGCAACGGCATTGCCGCCGCTGTAATTATCGCCGCAGTTACCGCCGCCGCGGCTTTTTGCAAAATTTTCATAGTTCACCGTAAAAAACCGCCCTCCGGTGACCCGAAGAGCGGCTTTGCATCATTTCATCTTTGACGCTTCGATCCTGTTCAAAGCGCGTTTGAGCTTGAATTCCGCAATATCGAGGTTCTTCCTGTCGTTGGTCTTTTCGTACTCGGTTATGCGGCTCTCGGCGAGCTCCTTGGCTCTGACTGCTCTGTCAACGTCGATCTCGTCCGCCCATTCACAGCTCTGCGCAAGTATCACGGTCTTGTCCCTGCTGACCTTGATGACACCCGACGATATAGCTCCGTAGCGAAACTCGCCGTCTATCTTCACCTTGAACTTGCTTATGGTTATAGCAGCCACGTAGGGCTCGTGGCGTGCAAGGATCCCCTTGTCTCCGACAGTCGTGCGGACTATGACATTTTCGGTCATACCGTCAAAAAACATACCGTCCGGAGTGATTATCTGTAATTTGAATGGAGTCATTTCCTCACGCCCTTTCGGTTATGACTGCATATTCTTTGCCTTTTCGACAGCCTCGTCGATAGTTCCGACAAAGAGGAATGCGGACTCGGGGAGGTCGTCGTGCTTGCCCTCGATGATCTCCTTGAAACCTCTTATCGTCTCCTTGATCGGGACATACTTGCCCTGCATACCCGTGAACTGTTCCGCAACGCTGAACGGCTGGGAGAGGAAACGCTGGATCTTTCTTGCTCTTGCAACGATGAGCTTATCGTTATCGTCGAGCTCGTCCATACCGAGGATCGCGATGATATCCTGGAGCTCGTTGTAACGCTGGAGCGTAGCCTGTACCGCACGGGCGACCTCGTAATGCTCCTGACCCACGATGTCGGGGGTGAGGATACGCGAGCTTGAATCAAGCGGGTCAACCGCGGGGTATATACCCATTGACGCTATGTTACGCGAAAGAACGGTCTTTGCGTCGAGGTGCGCGAATGTAGTTGCAGGCGCGGGGTCGGTAAGGTCATCGGCAGGAACGTAAACCGCCTGTACCGATGTGATGGAGCCCTTGTTGGTAGATGTGATACGCTCCTGGAGCGCGCCCATCTCGGTGGCAAGTGTAGGCTGATAACCAACGGCGGAGGGCATACGTCCGAGAAGCGCGGACACCTCCGAGCCTGCCTGTGTAAATCTGAATATGTTATCTATGAAGAGAAGAACGTCCTGACCTTCCTTGTCACGGAAATATTCCGCCATGGTAAGTCCCGAAAGTCCGACTCTCATTCTTGCTCCGGGGGGCTCGTTCATCTGACCGTAAACGAGAGCGGTCTTGTTGATAACTCCGGACTCCTTCATCTCGTTGTAAAGGTCATTACCCTCACGGGTACGCTCGCCGACACCGGTGAATACGGACAGACCGCCGTGCTGCTTGGCGACGTTGTTGATAAGCTCCATGATAAGGACTGTCTTACCGACGCCCGCACCGCCGAAGAGTCCTATCTTACCGCCCTTTAAGTACGGCGCGATAAGGTCAACGACCTTGATACCGGTCTCAAGTATCTGGTTGGTAGCCGCCTGTTCCTCATAGGACGGGGGCTCTCTGTGTATCTCCCAGCGCTCCTCGGTCTCGGGTGCGGGGAGGTTGTCAACAGGCTCTCCGAGAAGGTTGAATATTCTTCCGAGAGTCTCTTTTCCTACGGGAACGGTGATTGACTTTCCCGTATCTATCGCCTTTGTGCCTCTTACGAGACCGTCGGTAGCTCCCATTGCAATGCAGCGGACGATGTCATCGCCGATATGCTGGGCGACCTCGACTACAAGGCGCTGACCGTTATTATCGATCTCAATGGCGTTCTTAAGGTTCGGGAGCCCCTCGGGGGAGAAACGGATATCGAGGACTGCTCCGATTATCTGAACGACCGTGCCTATGTTTTTCTCAGCCATTTGTGACAATTTCCTTTCAGCCCTGAGCAGCTCGTTTGCCGCCCGGGCGGTAAGTTCGGCTCATTCAAGCGAGCCTCTTGTGTGTGATATTTCAGCTCAGCGCGTTGGCGCCGGATACGATCTCGGTGATCTCGTTGGTGATCTTCTCCTGTCTTGCCCGGTTATAGGACAGCGAAAGGTTCGCGATCATCTCGTCCGCGTTGTCCGTTGCGCTCTCCATAGCCGTGCGTCTTGCGCCCTGCTCGGACGCGAAGGACTCTACCACCGCGCAGCTTATCATGCTCATAAGGAACTTCGGCAGCACTCTGTCGAATACTGCCTCGGGCGACGGGTCATAGTTGATGAGCCCGAGGTCTTCGCCCGTTCCCTCGCCGATATTCGCTACCGGCAGGAGCTTTGCGCACTCCGGGGTCTGTACGAGCGGTGAAACGAACGCCGTATAGAACAGCTGCACCTCGTCCACCTCGCCGACCGCGAACAGATCTACCGCTATCTGCGCGATATCCATGCAGTGAGCGGTCTTTGCCTTCTCCGCGAAATACGGGTACTTCGCCACCACTTCATAGCCGTGCTTATCGAAATAATCCACAGCCTTCCTGCCTATCGCGATTATCTTCGGCTTTACCGGGTCACCGCTGTGAGCGGCTGCGGCTGCCTTTAAAATATTTGAGTTGAAGCCCCCCGCGAGACCTCTGTCGCCCGCGATGACTATGAACAGCTTGTTCTTTACCTCACGCGCCTCGGTGAAAATAGTGCTGAAATCCTTCTTTACCGAAGCTATCTCAGACAGGAGCGCATACTGCGTCTCAAAGAACAGCCTGCCGTTTTCAGAGCGCTGCTTTGCCTTTCTCAGCTTTGACGAGGCGACAAGCTCCATTGCTTTGGTTATCTGTCTCGTCGAGCTTACGCTCTTGATACGGCGCTTTATGTCCTTCATATTGCCCGTAGCCATTTATTCCATTCCTTTCATGTCCCGCAAGCGCGGAACGTTATCGTATTACCGGTCGCTGTCGATGTAAACGACCTTGTTGAAGAGCAGCATAAATACCGCGGCAAGAGCAAGAAGAGCCGTGAGGCTTATTGAGATTATACTTAATACGAACGCTGATTTACTCATGACATTTCCTTTCCTGTAAAGTGCGATCTGTGCTGTTCCGTACGATATCAGAAGCTGGCGGCGAAGTTCTTGAGGACAGCCTTGAGCTTTTCCTCGTTGTCGGGAGACAGCACCTTGTTCTTTTTGAGATCGTCGATTATCTCCGCGTGTTCTGACGCCATGTGGTCGAAGAGCTCTCTTTCAAACTCGGGGACCTTCTCAACGGGTATATCCTTGAGGTAATCGTTGATGACCGCGTAGATGATGATTATCTGGTTCTCAACGGTTATAGGCGAGGACTGGGGCTGCTTGAGCACCGCCACGATACGTTCGCCCTTTGCGAGACGCGCCTTTGTGTCCGCGTCGAGGTCGGAGCCGAACTGTGAGAATGCCTGGAGCTCTCTGTACTGTGAATATTCGAGCTTCAGAGAACCCGAAACCTTCTTCATCGCCTTTATCTGAGCCGAACCGCCGACACGGGATACCGAGATACCCGGGTTTACCGCGGGTCTGATACCCGAGTTGAAAAGCTCGGTCTCAAGGAATATCTGACCGTCTGTGATAGAGATGACGTTTGTCGGGATATACGCGGAAACGTCGCCCGCCTGGGTCTCTATTATCGGGAGGGCTGTGAGCGAGCCGCCGCCGTAATCCTCGTTGAGGTTTGCCGCACGCTCAAGAAGTCTTGAATGGAGATAGAATACGTCTCCGGGGTACGCCTCACGTCCCGGCGGGCGCTTGAGGAGCAGCGACATCGCACGGTAAGCGACCGCGTGCTTGGACAGGTCATCGTATATGATGAGCGCGTCCTTTCCCTTCTCCATGAAGTATTCACCCATAGCGCAGCCCGAATAGGGGGCTATGTACTGAAGCGGCGCGAGCTCTGCCGCGGTAGCGGAAACGACTATGGTATAGTCCATAGCTCCCGCGTTCTGGAGCTGTTCAACCACGGACGCGACTGTGGAAGCCTTCTGTCCGATCGCCACATAGATACAGTAAACGTCCGTATCCTTCTGGTTGATTATAGTATCGACAGCGATAGCGGTCTTACCGGTCTGTCTGTCGCCGATGATAAGCTCACGCTGTCCTCTTCCTATCGGTATCATCGAGTCGATAGCCTTGATACCTGTCTGGAGAGGGGTATCAACGGACTTTCTCGTGATGATGCCGGGTGCTATACGTTCTACGGGGCGGTATTCGTCGGAAACGATGGGTCCCTTGCCGTCGATAGGCTCGCCGAGCGCGTTCACAACGCGTCCGAGAAGTGCTTCGCCTACAGGAACGGAGATTATCTTGCCCGTTCTCTTTACATTGGAACCCTCTTTGATGTCGGCGTCCGAGCCGAGCATTACCGCACCTACAAAATCCTGCTCAAGGTTGAGCGCCATGCACTGAACGCCGTTATCGAACTCAAGAAGCTCGTTTATCATGCAGTTCTCAAGCCCGTGGATACGGACGATACCGTCACCGACGGTGACTACCGTACCGGTATCGGTGAGAGTGATCTTTGATTCGAATGCCTTGATCTTGGATTTTATAATACCTGTTATTTCATCAGGGCGTAATTCCATATTCTCGTCTTTCCTTTCATCCCGTGTATGCGGGAGAATTGTCTTTTACGGGGTCTCAGCAGATCACGCTGCCGATATCCGTTCTGAGGGCGCGAAGTCTTGCCTTCACGCTTCCGTCAAGCGTAGTATTGCCGTTCTTGACGACGATCCCGCCGATTATCGAGCTGTCGAGCTCCTCCTTCATAACGATCTTCTTGCCGAGGAGCTTTCCCATTTTCGCGGAAAGGTCGGCTTTCGCCTTTTCCGTGAGCGGCTCACAGGTCACTACCGTTATTTCCGCGATACCGAGGTGTTCGTTGCAGCGCTCGCCGAAGTATTCGGTTATTTTCCCGAAATAGTCGAGCCTTCCCGCCTCGGTTATCACCATAAGGAAGTTGTATATGTATTCCGAGAGCCTGCCCTTGAACGCCTGCTCTATGATACCGAGCTTATCCTTCGTTTCAACGGTGGGAGTTTTTGACAGCTTTATAAGGTCGGGGATATCCTTGATCACCGAATTCACCGCGTTAAGCTCGGACTTCGCAGCCGCAAGCTCCGACGGCTTTTCCTCAAGGAAAAGCTCAAAAAGCGCGTCGCCGTATGTCTTTTCGACCAAGCCTGCCATAGATCTTTCCTTTCGGTCTTATTCGTTTCCGACTTCCGCGATGAACTTATTGATAAGCGCTTCGTTGTCGGACTTGGATATTTCCTTTTCACAGACCTTCTCACTCGCCATGATGACGATATCGGAGATCTGATCCTTGATCTCATTGATCGCTTTCTTCTTTTCAAGCTCGATGCTTTCTTCCGCTTTCTTCTTCATGTTTGCGGCTTCCTGCTGAGCCTCCGCTATTATCTGACTCTCACGCTCGCCCGCGCGCTTGACTGCCGCGGATACGATCTGTGCGGCCTCCTCCTTGGACTCCTGGAGCTTTGCGGTATATTCTGCCTTTACAGCCTCCGCCTCAGCCTGTGCGTCCTCAGCCGCCTTCATCTCGCTGTTGATCTTGTTCTTGCGCTCCTCCAGTATCTTCATCACCGGATTGTGCAGGAAGAACCTGTACAGCAGCAGGATTATCAGTGTATTGATGAGCGTGAAAATGATAGTACTCGGATTGATGTTTACAAGCTGAAGCGTATCAGCTTCCATCAGTGTGATACCCATTTTCAAAACTCCTTCCTGTCAGATCAGAGTCTGCCGATGAAGGGGTTAGCATACATGAGCAGCAGTGCTACAACGAGGGAGTAGATACCTGTTGTTTCGGCAAGCGCGTCGCCTATGATCATCTGACGTGTTACGGCACCCGATGCCTCCGGCTGTCTTCCGATAGCCTCAACAGCCTTACCGCCGCAGTAACCTTCACCGATACCGGGGCCGAGACCCGCTATCATTGCAAGACCCGCACCAATTGCAGATGCGCCCATAACAAATCCTAAATTGTCCATAAAAATACCTGTCCTTTCAGCCCGCCGCAGCGGTTTATTTTACGTTTATTTCAAGGGTCTCTCCACCCTTTGAAAACTTGGTTTGCGGGACTTGCCGTCCCGGCAATGTCCCGGATATGTCATTCCGACATATCCGCCATAGCCACATACGACATCGTAAGTGTGCAGAAGATGTACGACTGGATAACAGCCGAGAAGAGGTCGAAGTACAGCGAAAGCACCGCAGGCACCGCAACGGCGAGGTTGCCGAGGGCGAAATACACAAGTCCGCCGATGACCATGCCCGAAAGGTTGTTTCCGAAAAGACGCATAGCCTGTGAGATCGGGTTAGCGAAGTCGCCGATGATATTGAAGGGAAGCATGAAGGGGAGCGGCTCGATGAAGCTGTGCAGATAGCCCTTTACGCCGCCCGTGCGTATCTTGGTCCAGAGCACGAGACAGAACGTGATAAGTCCCCATGTGCCTGTGACGGAAACGTCCGCGGTGGGGTTGCGAAGTCCGAAAAGTCCCATAAGGCATGAAAGTATGCAGAAACAGAACAGCGCGCCTATGTAGGGGGTGTAGTTGCGGCGGTAATGCTGTCCCATGGAGGTGGTAACGCTGTCATCGAAGAAACCGACTATCCACTCGGCTATCACCTGCCGCTTGCTCTCGGGCTTTACCTTCAAGTTCCTGCCGAGAACGAAGAAAAGCACGGCGAGCACTACCATGATTATCCACTGGGACACCACGGATTCCGCGATGCACGCGTTCTCCTCGCCGAAGATGCCGTTCAGGAACGGCAGAGGTATCGACCGTAAGGGCCCCTCCACGGTGAACGATCTCTCGGCCGCTTCTTCCGCCAGCACAACTGCATTAGTCAACATATTCATTCATCCTTCCCGCGCTTCAGCGCATAGAAAAAAGTATAGTATATCTTAGGGTACAACAGCGGTATTATCGCCGTGACGAGGTTGATAACGTCAAGCGTCAGCAGAGCCGCGAGCACCGCGAACATCCCCGCGTACCGCAGCCCGTAGGAGATGCCGCTTATCGACCGCGCGCGTCTGAAATCCCTGCACTTCACGGCTTTGTCAACGGTAAACCCGAGCAGCACGAAGTTGCTCAGCATAAGCACGTTCCCAACGACAAGCCCCGTGAAAAGTCTCCAGTCAGACCCAAGGAAAAAGCCCGCTGTCAGCGCCGCGGCAGCGACAGATACGTCCGCCCACACTATGAGCGGCAGCATCGCTTTGAGCTCCTCCGCGGTATATTTGTTTATTCTGAAACTCATAATCTTTTCTTTTTCGTGTATTTGTCGTAGTAGTCGTGGTCGCGGGCGTCATGCTTTATCTCCGACGCGCCGGTCCCCGACTCGCTGCTGTCGTACATTGCGATAAGCTTTTTCAGATAGTTGAAAGCCCCGCAGCTCATTGTGGTTATGCCGATTATAACGAACACGATGTTCATGAAATCGGGCCAGCCGAGCTTGTCAACGAGCCATGTACCGCCTATGACGAACACAAGGAGCGGGGACAGAACGATGAACGCGATCTGACTTGCGACCGCATACACCGCCACCGGGTTATCCTTTTTGTTTTTTGCCATATAAACACATCATTTCATAATTGCAATAGGTTGGAGGATCAGAATATCACGGTCTGAAGACGCCAGCCCGCGGATTTCTTGACCATTGTGGCTGTGAGAGGAACTTCGGCTCCGTCTGTCTTATTGTGGATAGTGATGTTGATTATACACTCCGTATCACTCTGCGGGTCAATCTCAAGCTGGGGGTTCTCCCACGACATATCATAGGGCATGGGGGTATAGTTCTCGATTATGCCGAGCGTGCCGTTTTCGCGGGTCTTGTATATCGCGCCGTAGCCGAGCGGATTGGTCTTTATCTCTGTGGCACAGCTCTTTACGTATGTGCTGTCAACTATCTCCTCTATCTGTTCAAGAGAGGTGTAGGTATCGCTGTCAACGGTGTAATAGCCGTCCTCGGGGGCGTTGCCGTAGGGTTCGTCCTTATGGTCGAGCCCCTTTGTATAGTACAGTCTGAGCACCGTATAGTTCTTGTAGATAAGGTCTGCCGCCGCGTCGAACATCTCGTTGGCAAGGTCGCGGTCAGCCTCATAGCCGCTTTCCTTCGGGGGCTCGGTCTCTTCCGTCTGTGATGCTGAGGCTGCGGGCTCGCTTGCCTCAGCGGGCTTTTTGTCCCCGCCGATAAAGTGCAGCACCACAAAGAAAACCGCGACCGCCAGCACGGCAGCCACACCGAGTATCACCGCATAAAGCACGGCGCTTTCAGAGTATTTACCCTTTAATTTCATCTGAACATATCTCCCGTATAGCACGGCAAAAGCGCTTAATATGCGGATCTGCCGTTAAAACTCATAATATCCCAATAATATATTTTCTATTATACATCATTATTTACAAAAAATCAATAGCGAAAACCATTTTTTCTGATTTTTGCAATAAAATTGTGATATATGTCAATAATATCCATATCATTTTTGCGGAGGAGAAGGAGACTGACATGAAATACACACGGCTCGACATCTACAAAAAGCAGCTAAGACGTATGCGAAGAGAGCTCATAGCCAAGGGCGGACACCGGCTCGCCGCCGAGATAAACGCGCTCATAGGCGACATACCGCGCTTTCGTGTACATTCGGCGGGTACGCTGCCGCTCATCACCCACGCCCTTGCGCAGACCGAGGCGCTCACCACCGAGAGCGTTTACGCGGCGCTCCTGCCTTATGCGCAGGTGCTCGACAACTCCGACATGATGACGCTCATGTGGCAGGTGCGCTTTGCCGCACTGCTGAAAGCGTCGCAGGACGGCGAGAAGCGCGACATCATCTACGCGGCGGCGGACGTTGACGCGGACAAGCTCAACGCGCTGCTGAACCCGCTTTGCCTGCGGTACGCAGGGGACACCGAGTACGAGCTGAGCGACGAGCGCACAAAGGGTATGCTGCGCGCCGACACCACCCGCTGCGCACAGGCGGCGGGCATAGACGAGCGCAAACTCGCCGCGGAGTACCTTATCACCTCCCGCCACTCGGGCACGGGGCTCGGGGTAGTGATACGCGCCGACGTGCGAAGGCTGTTCCCGCTGACGGGGGTATGGTACTACACTGTGGTGCAGCTCGCGCTTTCGCTCGGGATATGCGCGCTCACGGTGCTGCTTGCCGGGTGGTTCGCGGGGATAGCGGTGTTCGCGCCCGCGGCTGCCGTGGCGAAGACGATAGTCGATGCGCTGCTGCTGCGGGGCTCACGCCCGGGTGAGATACCCTCGGCGAAGCTCTCCGAGGCGGAGAATTACGAGGTGGTATGCGCACTCTCAGTGCTTGTGAGCTCCCCCGACGACATCACCGACGGGCTTGCAAGGCTGCACCGCGCGCGGCTCAAGAACAACACTCCCAACATAAGCTGGTGCCTGCTCTGTGACCTGCCCGCGGCGGACGAGCGCGAGTGCGCCGCCGACGATGAGCTCCTCGCGGCTGCCGCAAAGGCTTTCGGTGAGTCCGACGGTCACACCGCCATAGTCTTCCGAAACCGTGAATACTGCCGCACCCAGCGGAAATTCCAGGGGCGCGAGCGCAAGCGCGGAGCCGTCGAAGACCTTATCCGCCACATCTGCGGCGACAAGACGGAGTTCCGCGAGGTGCTCGGGGACATCTCGGGCTATATCGGCGTGCCGTTCCTCTGCGCGCTTGACTATGACACCCTGCCGCTTATGGACAGCATAAATTCCCTTATAGCGGCGGCGATACACCCCTGCAACAGCGAGTACGGCGTGTTCGCGCCGCGTATCACCACTTCCCTCGGCTCCTCGCTTCGCACGGGACTGACACGGCTCTTCGGCACGGGCGGCTGCTCGGGCGCGAGCGTCTATGACAGCTTGTCCTCCGAGCTGTACTTCGACTGCTTCGGCGAGGGGACTTTCACGGGCAAGGGACTCATACGCACCAACGAATACTACAAGCGCTGCGTGGGGGCGCTGCCCGAGGAGAGCGTGCTGTCCCATGACATCATCGAGGGCGGTATCCTCGGCACCGCCTACTGCGGCGACGTGGAGTTCAGCGACGGTATGCCGCCCACCACGCGCGGCTGGTTCAGACGGGCTCACCGCTGGATGCGCGGGGATATGCAGAATTTGCCGTTCCTTTTCCGCAAAGACATCTCAATGCTTACGAAATACAAGCTCGCGGACAATGTCCGCCGCGCGCTCACGCCGCTCAACGCCCTTATCACCGTATTCATAACGGCGGGAACGGGCGGCGCGGGGACGTACCTGCCCGCGGCTGTGGCACTGCTTTCCGTGACTCTCCCGTTCATTCTCGGGCTTATCCCCGCCGCCCTGCGCGGCATGGGCTTCTCAAACACGCGTGAGTTCTACGCGCCCATAACCTCGCTCACCCGCCAGCTCGTGACCCGCATTTTCGCGGAGATGATATTCATGGGCAGGAATGCTATCGACGGGCTCGACGCCGCTGTGCGCACCGCGTGGCGCATGGTGACGCGGCGGCGGCTCCTAGAATGGCAGACCGCCTCGGCATTCGACCGCACCGACAGCTTCGGCTGGCTCGGCATGATACCCGCAAGCGCCGTCGGAG
>JAGBLA010000045.1 GCA_017635675.1 Ruminiclostridium sp. | reverse complement strand
TGGGCTTGAACAGGACCGTCCCACCTTGCACCGCTCCACGCAGCGCGAATAAGCGGGTCGTTGAAAAAGCCCGGTGCTTTTATCCTGCCCCTCGCCACCGCCTCTGTGAGCCAAGTTTCATAGATTGGCTGGCAGAAGTCGTTGACAAACCACGAGCGGCGCATCTTGAACATTTCCCACGCCTGCTGTAAAGCTCCGCGCGACGCTGAATAGGAGCTGTTAAACTCTTTCAGCAGCACATCATACGGCAATTCGAGAGCGGAGCCTATCAGACGGCAGATAGTTTTCATAAAGACTTCAAACCCTGCTGTCGGTATCTTAGGCTCTCCGAACACTACGCTTTCTCCTGGACGCAGTATATTGATTTGCCCCGCTCCCATTTCGTACTCATTCTCGTCGTAGGACACATTCTCGGGCGGTCCGCCGCCCGTTTCGTTTAACGAAAAATCATCAGAGTCCGGCGCTTCAGATGTTATCCAAGCAGTAAGAAATGACTGAATAAGCGCTGCCGTCAGCTCGCTCTCGGTATATCTTCGCTGTTGCAACAGCGCTTCTATAACAGGTGCAAGATACGACACGCCGCGGTACTGGTCGGGTCTTTCTGCTTCCATTATCTGAATGATATTCGGCAGTCCTGTCTTTTCACCTACCGCCTCAACTCTTGTCCATTTCGCCGTTGCAAGCAGGAATTCTCCCGGGTATACGTTGCAAACGTGATACGCGACAACGCGGCCGTTGTGGTCTACCTCAACACCGTCGTGTATCTTGTTTCCGTTCTCGCGGTTAAGTCCTTCGGTAAGCAGCACGTTCAGCTTGTCGAGCGGTGTGCTTACGCGGTCTGCTTCGATAAGATGTATTCGCAGGCTGTAGGGATTTGTAGGTGATACGTCATACCTCTTGAACAGTGCGAACACATCACCACTCGTCAGCCACGATTTCAGCGCCACCTGCTGGAGATCATAGAAATCGTTTATCCCGAGAGCGTCACAAGAGCGCTTGTTCTCAGCCCACATTCGGAATTCTGCCTCAGTACGTTTCTGCCATTCTTTTTCGCTCTCCGGAGATATGCCGAGTATTTCTCGGTTTATCGCACAGCGCATACGAAGCCCCGACCCAACGACCGAGGTGCGGTTCGTATTTATTGACGCAGTAGCAACGGGCGCAGCCATATACAGAATGCGCGCCCGTTGTCTCATTGTTTTATTGTTGAGGTCTATATCTTCAATGGGGTTGCCGCTCTGGGCGGTGAACCCTTTAAGTGCTCGCTTCGTCCAGCTCGCGCCTGCCTCGCCGTAACCTTTTCCCATTACGCTCCCCCTTGTCGTTAAAATGACCCGACGTGGTACGCATCGTTGAGAGGCGTGTCGGGTACTTAATGCGGCGCTGAAAGAAGCAAAGAGCGCCGCAAGCAAAAGTGGCGAGCACCACCTTTACCCAAAATTAGAAGTCTCTCGGTACTACCGCAACCGCTTTTCTCGGTCTTCTGCCGTTCATCAGCGCTTCGTATTCCGACCGCTTTTTCACAGCGTCTTCTATCTCCATACCGAGCTTGTCAATATCAAATTTGGTAAGCGTCCTATCATCTATCGAGTACGACTTAACGCCGCCCTCAACAAGAGCCAGCTTTGCGGTTATAAGCTTGTCTATGAGCTTGTCATAGTATTCATACATAACCTTTGCCTGTTCCGGCGATGTCATATATATCACCTACCATTCATCGTTGTTCTCTTTGAGCTTTTTCGTTCTCTTACGTTTTGGCTGTCCGCTGCTTACAGGAGCAGTTGCAACAGCGTTCTCGCCGTTCGGAACAGCAGAGCGTATTCTACCTTCGAGTGCATCGTAATCGGGCGAGAGCGCCTTTGCCGCCGCCAGAGCATAGTTCCTAACGTCAAGCGGCTCGTTTCTCTCGTGCCCGGGTATCTTCTCCCACGACCACGGATTTTTGTGGTTAGGATTGTACACCTTGTGTTCCGAAAGCAACCCTTTGTAATACGATGTGCCGTAATCGTCGCGACGGGGATAATGACAGTATTTCGGACCAGGAGACTGCACGCGCAGATTATCCATTATGACCTGCTTGCCGCTGTCAACTCCGATTTCCCATACATAGGTCATACCTGCAAACTTGCCGTTCTTCATTATCTTCTGCTGGCGTGGCATAGATGTATATGGGATTCCGTCTCCGCCTCGTCCTTTGATAGCGAATACCTTTCTGCCTTGGCGCTCACGGCAATGCAAACGCACATCTTGTGTGAAATGTCCGCCCTCATCCACGAACGTCATAGAAATTTTCAAGCCTACGCCGTTTCCGAACTTGTAAACGTGGTTTATTTCATCATCAAGCGCTTGCCACACGTCCTCTGAATCGGGACGTCCCATTATTACGCCTTTTTTGATGCCCCACGTTTCACCGAAATGACCGTGACCGACTATCTCGTATTCAAGTCTGTCGTCCTGGGTATCAACGCCCATTGTCAACAGCAGTACGCCATCGGGCAGCTCTGCGTCATATTCTTCACGTCGTGCCATAATGGTATCTTCTGATTCGAGGTCGCCGCGGTCTTCCCACAAAAGACCGAAACGCGTATTGTACACGACCTGCATCTTCTCGGTGCTGCCGAGAGCTTGCAAGTAAAGCTGTATAGTCGATGCCCAGCTTGCCCACGGAGAAACCCACGATGACAGCCAGAACGAACGCGTTTTGTTCGCTTCAAGTGCCTCGGGATTGTCCGCCACCCATTTTGCAGGCTGGCGTTTTATCTCCGCTTCGGTACTGATTGCACCGCAAGCGGGGCAGATATAATAAATATTGCTGACTTTGTAAACCTTTTTGTCGCCCGGTGCGGCTGTTTCTTCCTTGTCGAACCGTATGCTTTCAAAGGTTATCTCGCTGTATTCCCTGCAATGGGGACACATCGTTTTCCAGCGTTCTTGTGTTCCTCCACCGTAGGCGGTCTCAATAGCGGACGCGCCCTTTATCGTCGGCGTTGATACCTCAACAGACTTTGCATTGTAGAATGTTATCTGTCGAGCCTGCGCCAGTTCCCAAGGGTCGCCCTCATTTCCTGCCGAAGTCGCCCAACGGTCACGCTCGTCACCGAGAATGTACCGTATAGGCTTACTCGCAAGGGAATGAGCCTCTGTCGAGCCGCACATTGTGAGTATGCCGCCCGGATATGATTTCTGTAATATCGTATTTCCCGTATCACGACTTTTGCTCACCGCGACGCGAGATTTCAATTCTTTGCAATCCCGTATCATTGGAGCAATACGGAGTTTGCTATATTCTTTGGCATCTACCGTTGTCGGTTGGACGAACAAGATACTGCCGGGATCCTGCGAAATAATGTACCCGATAATGTTATTCATAGCTTCGGACTTGCCGACCTGCGACGAGGACACAAAGACTATGTGCCGCACTTTCGGATCATTGAAGCTATCCATTATCTCTTTGAGGTAGGGTGTGCGTGATGTTCTCCACAGACCTGTTTCCGCGGAGCTTTCGGGAGATAAGCGGCGGTATTTATCCGCCCATTCCGATACAGTAAGATTTTCGGGAGGCTTAAATCCGGCTATTGCTTTTTTAATAGCGCGGTTTAAGTTCCGCAGTTCATTCGTCCTCTTCGCTGTCGTCTCCTGCGGGTCGGGCATCGTACTTCAACCTTTCTCGCACTCTTTCCTCATATTTCGCAGGATTATACTCGTACCGCGATAACTCGTCCATTATCTTGTAAATCTCGTTACGAATACAGTTGGAGATTTCCGCGGGCTCTGACATTTCAGCGAGGTCAACCGCAAGTCTGCCCGGCAAAGCAAGCAGGGAATTGCGTATGGCGTAAACCAAGTCCTCTGTCATATCCGCGACATCTTCCGAGCGGTGCATTTTCCCTTTCAGTTCAAGAACTTCCATAGCTGCTATCGCAGCCTTGGACTTCTTCAAACTCATTTCGGCTTTCTTTTTCTCCTGCTCGGTTTCTGAATTTTCCACCTTGTCGGCGATTGATTCCAAGTATGCGTTGACGGTATCTCCGGCATTGTATAATTGCCCCTGCTCGGTCTGAACTCTTTCAAGAACTCCCTGCTTGGTAAGCTGTCCTATCCACTGTTTTGTCTTTCCTGTCCAAGTACATATATCCGCAGTACCGACGTAAACGGGCGTTCCGGCTTTCAGAACATAAACCGCGCCGTCCTTGATTACTGCTACATTACTACTTGCTCTCGCCACAGCTATTGCTCCTTTCGCCGTGCCTTAATGCCTTTTGGAACGAACTCACGGAGTTGTCCCCGATCGTCCGCATAAATGCGATTCGGTCATCACAACCGAACTGTGCCGGCTCTCCCGCCATAGCCGCATTTACCCTCGCTTTTGCAAGGATTTAGCACATATCCCGCCCGACTTTCGCCGGTATTTTTAAGGAAGTTTCTATCCGAATGGTTATCTGGTAAAGTAAAGTTGAAAAAAATTTTTCGCTAACTGACCGAAATTTGGGGTCGTCGAGCCCGCACCTCTGAAAAATCCCCGTCACAGTACCTTTTGAGGGTCGGGTAGGGTCGGCAATAGTGCTGACGGCTTCTCCCTCGCGCTGTGTGAGCTTTTCATGAGGTAGGCAAGTTTACGATATATCTTGCGAGGAAAACGCCGCACAGCGCCTCTCCGCGCGCTCTCATGCAAAACAGTTCACAAGTGCGTGTAGATAACCGCTTTTGAGTAGGTTTCGTGTCCCTTAGTCATCAGGGCGAGGAAGTCTTCGCGGTTGAAGCCCGAAAGTCTGAATACTTCTTCCGGCTTCATGCCGAGCTGCTTGCCTATCTCGTTCACGGTCTTGCCCTCATCGAGCAGTTTCTTGACGATAGCCTTCATTGGCTCTAAAAGATGTGTACCACGCGCACGGTTGTGTGTTATGGTACCGTACACGTCTTCATCTGTGTTTCCGTGATGATCCACCACAACCACGGGCACCTTGCCGCCGAGCTTTGTGCGCAGCGGCTCTCTCCCTGAAACTGTCCACCTGTGGAAGCCGTCTATGATCGTATAGTCCGGACGCACCACAATAGGCAGCGTCCAACCGTTCGTGAGTATGGACTGAGTAAGGAGCTGCAGATTATCTTCTGATACCTTGTTCGGGTTATAGTCGTTCGCGTGCAGCCTGTCGTGCTCTACCCACTGTAACGATGCCAGGGGAGCGAATAGATTCATTTCACTCATTCTTATTCACCCCCTTCTGCTTCTGAGGCTTTGTTTCCTCGCAGTAGTCGGTGAATATGGTAGTCCACAGTATGCGTAATACACGGGATTTAGGGTCGCCGTACAGCAGCCCCTCATACATCTTCTTGTAGTGAGCCTGTGTTGCGATCCCGTATGTCTTTATGAATAATCCACGCCAGCCTTTGATATGGGCGAGCGTGTCCTTTTGTATTGTGTATCTTTCGGGGTGCAGGAATAAAATGTCCTTGCATAACTCCCGATAGTCTTTTGGTTCTTCGTCCTCTTCAAGCTCCCGCCGCTTGCTTGACGATCTCCGGAACATTTCGCTGTCCCAGTAGAGCAATACCAGGTATGCGTTCGGCTCTCTTCGTTCTATCCTCGTCCAGAGGTCGTTATCGGTTTCAGCTACCCAGCGCAGACCTTGTGTACTCATATCCCCGAAAAAGCAGCATAGCCGGAGCTGATTCTTTTTCACTCCAGCCTCATACAGCCGCATATATATGTCCGGAAATTCAAGTCCGCGCTCTTTGATATATAACCAGATATCCGAGTCTGCCCAATCATAGATCGGATAGAATGTGTTGTTGATCTGATTCATATTCCGTCTGGCGAGGACATGGAGCCTTGTCACCGATTCCGCGGTCCGCAGACCGACCATTTGTATGCCGTCCGAGAACGCTTTCCCGCAGAACGTCTGATAGTTCATTTCGCCGGGATAATGGAGATACGGTGATGTCGTTATCGCGCCTTTCGGCAGCGGTCGCATCCACTTGTCCTCTTTCCCTGGCTCCCACGTTATCCAGCTCTCCGCAGCGGAAAGGTGATCTATAACGCAAACCTGCTTGAACGGCAGGCAAAACCATTGGAATTTCACGCCCACCGACATAAAGTTCCTGCGCCACCGTTCGGCAGCCTCGACCATTGACGGGTACAGCCCCTCTTCATCAATAAAAATGACCGTCAACTGCTTCGGGTCTATCTCTCCCGAGCGTATCAGGTCATAGGTTATTGATGACATACAAAGGCTGTCTTTTCC
>JAGBLA010000044.1 GCA_017635675.1 Ruminiclostridium sp. | reverse complement strand
TACTACGGAGGAAAAAGCTATGACAGACGACCGAGAATACTACATCGAGGAATTCCGCAAAGCACGGGAAAGCGGCAAATATTACCTCTATGGCGAGAACCCCGAAGAAATGACGTTAGAGGAATTGAAGAACGCATACATTGATATGCAGAACTACCTCTCCGATGCACGAACGCATGATTTTTAATCGGCGGAGGACTGTATGCAGGAAGTAAAAGTAACGGTCAACGGCGGTATGATCTCCGACCAAGAATTGCAGGAATACATATTGCGCGGACGGAGAAATCAGCCCCACAATGAGCTTGTAGGCATAGCCATTACCCTTGACGGGGATTTTGCGGATATAGACTACAAGTACGCAAATCCGCTCATGCCGCAGCGTTTCTCTATGTGCGGAGATATGATAATTGAGAATTTTGAGAACCTCAACAAAGCCAAGCAAGCGGAGTATCTCGACCGTGTGCCGAACGAGGTATAGACAGGAATATGGATATATTAACGATAATTATAGCGGTATGCTCTTGTCTGAACCTGATACTGCTGTGTATCGTTCTCGCAGGCAGGAATAAGACCAAGAATGTGAACGATAAGCTGCTGGAACTTAAGAAAACCATTGACACAGAGAGCCGTGAGCATGACAAAAGTATAGCGGTCATTCAAACTACGTTGCAACATAACGAAGCTCTTATAAAGTCAATCGAAAGCAGCTTCTCCGAGCTTAAAGCCGATGTTCTGCAAAAGATGAACGACATCAATGTTTCAAATGCAGACAGCATCACCAAGCTGATGAAAGAGAACTCCGAGCATTTCGACAAGCTGAACGGCACTCTTATCAGCAGCATTGATAAGCTCCGCACCGAGAACAAGGAGAGCCTTGACAAGATAAACGGTACAGTCAACGAGAAACTGCAGGATACTCTCGACAAGAAGATAAACGAATCGTTCAGAACGGTAAACGAGCAGCTTATAAGCATTTCAAAGGGGCTCGGAGAAATGCAGAGCGTCGCGTCTAATGTCACCGACCTGAAAAAAGTGCTGTCAAATGTCAAGACGCGCGGCAACTTTGGTGAGGTACAGCTTGAAGCAATTTTGCAGGATATACTCACTCCCGACCAGTATGTGAAACAGGCAGACATTATCGGCAATGGAACACTGGTCGATTTTGCAATAAGGTTCCCCGGTACGGATAACACTCCCGTATATCTGCCGATAGATTCCAAGTTTCCCGGTGACAGCTATGAAGCTCTTGTCGATGCAATAAATACCGGAAACCGGGACGAGATCGAGCGCTGCCGGAAGAATTTGCAGAACGTCATAAAAGCCGAAGCCAAAAGCATACACGACAAGTACATATCGCCGCCTGTCACAATGGACTTTGCAATAATGTTTTTGTCCTCCGAGGGACTCTATTCCGAGATCGTCAGCACCGCCGGACTTGTAGCGGAATTGCAGACTATGCACATAAATATAGCGGGACCGTCCACTATGTCAGCAATGCTCAACAGCTTCCGCATAGGCTTT
>JAGBLA010000043.1 GCA_017635675.1 Ruminiclostridium sp. | reverse complement strand
TGCAAATCCCGCGAGAATGTCCGAGGAAACCGCGCTGACAGTATATGACCTCGCTCTGCCGCAGTTCCGTGAACGCGTGGCGGAGATAAACAACACCGGCGAGTACAGATACCTGAACGGCGGCGACAGACTGCACAGTATTCTTTTCGTGAGCCTACTGCTGCCGTGTGCAGTGGAAACGATGCTGTTCGCGTTGCTTATCGCTCCGAAATGCGCTGGAAACGAGTATTTTTCGGGAACGACACAGGTGATATACAGCACCAAAAAAGGACGCTCGCTTGCTTCAACAAAGCTGTTCGCGGCGGTCGCTCTCACGGAGATGATGCTTGCGGTGCTGACAGTGACCGCGCTTGCGGTATTCTTTATACGCTGTCCGTGCTTCAATCTGCTCGGCTCGCCGATGCTGATAAACTCCGACCGCACGACAGTTATTCCGTGGGCGGGAATGTCGGTGATTGCCTATTTCGGGCTGAACTTCATCACAGCAGGGGCGGTCTGCGCGATATTCGCGATGATAGGCTATGCTTGGTTCGGGCTGTTCGTGAAGTTCCGTGCGAACCTGTACCTCGGAGCCGCCGGAGCGCTGATATTCACGATATTGCTGTATGCGTCCTATGCGGGAACGCCCCGTGAACTGCACATATTTCCGGTAATATCAAATCCCGTGATACTGCTGCTGAACCGTGTCGGAAACTGGTTTGTCGTGTCCGAGCGCGGTATCGCAATTCCTTGGTTTGAAGCCTACTCTATAGCCGCTTGGGGAGCGTTGTTTGCGGTGCTTTGCGCGTTTGCAGTAAGAAAGATAAAGAGGGTGAGCTTATGAGAATAGTTATAAACGAACTGAAAAAGATATTTGCACGGCGGTATATCATCGTCGCGGCGATCTTCACAGCATTATTCATGTTTTTATACACACACGAGGGTGTAGCTATAGTCGGTGCATACAGCAATAACTTTTATATGAACGATGCTGCGTTTTCATCGGAGCCAACAGCGCCGTGGCCGGAGGATAACCGCACCGACAGCTACAATACATACAAGTGGTTTGTAGATACTTTCGGCGCAAAGATCACTGACGAAACGATAACAAGGATAGATCAAATGGAGTACCCGGAGCTTGACGAGCTTCTCGGTACACTTGACGAATTTGCGGAATTTGACATATACAACACAGCCGAGCTTGCGGAGCTCATTGACAAGACTATCGTGGATGAGTATTTCTGTTATTATTTACTGTTCGGAAATATCTTTTCGGAGAAATTGCAGAATACCGGTATTGAATACGACAAAGAAATCGGTGAGAAGATGCTCAGGCTGTCACTGGCAGTACCGAACGCTGTTACACTGACCGAGGACGCAGACCTGCGAGATACGATAAATAAGCAGTGGCGGCAGTTTCTCTCCTGCACACGCATAAGAAAAATATACCTTGAAACCAAAAAAGACCCTATATCGCGCTGTACATCGGTATCTCGTTCCTCGTGAACATCAGTACAGCCGTTATCGCGTACACTGTTTGTGGGCTTGTCGGCAACATCATAAGCGTGGTGTGCATATCCGTCCCTCTCATTATCGCGGAGCTGCTGCTATGGACAAACCCGCTGTCGCATATCTTTTCGCTGCCGGAAAGTGCGGTGGAAACGCCGGTGTGGTGTATGGTGATCATATTTGTCGCTGTGCTCGGAGCTGGTTTTATTACGAAAAGGAGCAGAAAACCTATACTATAAATGACAAAACCGGCTGAGCACCATTATGATACTCAGCCGATGTTTGTTATTCAGATGCCATTACTTCAAATATTATCATTGCCCCGAGGCTGAAACCTCTCTCAAAATCCTGTAATCCCTCACATG
>JAGBLA010000042.1 GCA_017635675.1 Ruminiclostridium sp. | reverse complement strand
TGTCATCTGTTTGTTTTTATTTCTCTCATCATTCTCAGCCTTCGCGCCTCATTCTCGCCAAAGCCTGACTTTTCATAAAAAGGTATCTTGTCGGGCATAGCCGCAAGCTCCACAGCGACCTTCGTGCCGCCCACGCCGTTTTCGTCCGCAAATTTCAAAAGCTCATCAATAAGCGCCCTGCCAAGCCCGCGCCCCTGATATTCAGGGTGGACAACAACGTCCTTGATGTAATAGCAAAGCCCCTTGTCGCCGATCATCCGCGCCATAGCCACGCACCTGCCGCCGTCGTGGATACTCACCGTAAACAGCGTGTTTCCAAGCGCAAGCTCCACCTGTTCGATACTCGGCGCGCCGCCCCATACGCTTTCCCACAGCTCTATGAACTGACGGGAAGTCAGCTCGCCGTGCTTTATCACATAATTGCCGCTGTCTATCAACTTCTGTAATCTCCGTTTATCTTGACGTAATCGTAAGTCAGATCGCACCCGTAAGCAGTCGCCGAGCCGACGCCGTCACCTACGCTCACGATTATCTGTATCTCGTCCTCAAGCAGAACCTTTTTAGCGACCTCCTCGGAGAACTCAACACCTGCACCGTTTTCGCAAACGTGTACCTCTCCTGCCTTTGAGCAAAGCTTGACGTCCACCTTGCCGATGTCAAACTCCGCGTCCGCGTAGCCGATAGCGCACAGCACGCGCCCCCAGTTAGCGTCCGCACCGAACATCGCGCACTTGAACAGGGGAGAGCATATAACGCTCTTTGCAATAACGATAGCCGTGTCCGTGTCCTTTGCCCCGCTGACCTTGCACTCAAGCAGCTTTGTAGCGCCCTCGCCGTCCTTTGCCAGCATCTTTGTAATGTTCATCATAACAATGTAAAGCGCCTGCTTGAACTTCTCAAAGTCCTCGCCCTCGGCCGTTATCTCCGCGTTGCCCGCAAGACCGTTCGCCATTACCGCCAGCGTGTCGTTTGTAGACTGGTCGCCGTCCACCGATAAGCAGTTGTAGGTCACCTTAACGTTCTCACTCAGCGCCTTTTTGAGCATCTGCGCAGATACCGCACAGTCGGTAGTCACCACGTTGAGCGTTGTCGCCATGTTCGGGTGTATCATTCCGCTGCCCTTGCCCATCGCACCTACGCGGCATACCTTTCCGCCAAGCTCAAACTCCACCGCGACCTCTTTCTTTACCGTGTCAGTCGTCATTATCGCAGTAGCCGCCTCAATGTTCCTGTCGTATGCAAGCCCCGCAAAAAGCTCGTCTATCTTTCTCTCCACAGGCTCGATAGGAAATACCTGCCCGATAACTCCCGTCTGCGCCACAAGCACCTCCTCGGGCTTGATGTTCATACGCTCTGCGACAAGTCCGCACATTCTGTAAGCCTTCTGCTCGCCGTCAGCGTTGCAGGTGTTGGCGTTTTTTGAGTTGAGAATGAACGCCTGCGCCCTGCCGCCCGTCGCCGCAAGATTTTTCTGCGATACCGTCACAGGTGCGCCCTTGACCTTGTTCTGCGTGAACACCGCAGCAGCGCTGCACATCACATCGCTCACCACCAGGCACAGATCGTTTTTCACCTGACTTATCGGACTTTCGTTCCCGTCATTTGCACCGTGCGGATCCTTTATCCCGCAGTAAAGACCGTTCGCCTTAAAGCCGCGCGCCGCGCAAACGCCGCCTTCAATGTATTCAAAGCCGTCAAATGCAGCCTTTGTGATTTCCTTGCTCATTTTTATGCACCTCATATCAGTCCGTATTTTTCTTTCAAAGTAAGTATCCGCCTGACGCTGCTCTCGATCCTCTCCACGCTGATCCGACCGCTTTTAACAGCGTTCATAACGCCGCCGTAGGCTATCGGCAGCGAAGTCGGCATAAGCAGTATGTCAGCGCCCGCCTCAAGTATCTTAACAGGTATCTCTCCCGGGGGAGTGTTCTTGCTGACCGCGCCCATACCCAGCGAGTCTGTGATTATCACTCCCTCAAAGCCGAGCTCGCCGCGCAGCTTGTCGGTGAGTATCGCCTTGCTCATTGACGCAGGCGTGTTGTCACCCGTCACCTTTGGCAGCGAAACGTGCGCTGCCATCACCATATCCGTTTCATCAAGACTTGCGATAAACGGTACAAGCTCCCTTTTCAGCAGCTCCTCCCACGTCCTGTCCACAACAGCCGCACCGTAATGCGAATCCTCCGCCGTGTCGCCGTGCCCGGGGAAGTGCTTCAGGCAGGTCATCATACCCTGCTCGTGAAACCCCTTTACGCAGGCGTTCACCATCACCGAGACCGTTTCAGCGTCCCTGCCGAAAGCCCTGTCACCGATGACCGTGTTGTACGGGTTTGAGAAAATATCCGCAACAGGTGCAAGGTCAAGGTTCATTCCGTACTGCTTCATATACTTCCCGATAGTCTGCCCCACATCGTGAGCCTTGCCCGCATCACCCGAGCTTCCCACCGTAAGCATACTTGCAAACTGCATCACCTTGAAATCGGGGTCCTGCGCTATTCGCGTGACGTTCCCGCCCTCCTCGTCTGCCGTTATGAACAGCGGATATGCAGATGCCGACTGTAAGCCGCTGCTGAGCTTTGTGAGCTGTTCGGGGTCCTTGATGTTGTCCGCAAAATACACAACACCGCCAACGTGATACTGCGAAAGCGCAGCCTTTACGCTGTCATCGCACACAGTAACGCTGCCGCCCTGCGTTTTTTTCATATCAAGCGCCGATGCTCTTACAACAAACAGCTGACCTATCTTTTCTTCAAGCGTCATTTTTGCCATAAGCTCGCCGACCTTGTCCATTTTCTCGGGGATAGCCGTCGTAGTCGCAGCCGCGGTAGTCGCTGCCGTCGTAGTTGTAGTCGCAGCCGATGTCGATGTACTCGCAGCAGCCGAAGTCGTTGTCGATGTACTGCTCGTGCCCTGCGTGACCTGCTCGCCGCGTGCCTCGCGTATCGAGCTTTCACCGCAGGATGCAAGCATCATCGCTGCGCAAATCACAGCTGTTATCAAGCGTTTTTTCATAGCCTTTTCAAACTCTTTTTCATGTAGACCACATCTTCCATCGGATTGTCATAGTACGCCGCGCACTCTTCAAACCCGAACTTTTTGTACAGATGTATCGCGCTTTGCAGGGGAGTTATCGTGTCAAGCACCATTTCCTCAAAGCCGTCCCTTTCAGCCGCCTCGATTATCGCCGCGATAAGCTGCCGCCCTGCGTGAAGCTCCCGGAACTGCGGCTTAACAAACAAACGCTTCATTTCGCACCGCCTGTCATCGTGCCTGTGATATGCCACGCACCCGATGACCGTTCCGTCATCGTTCACTGCGCACAGCAAGCGTCCCTCGGGGTAGGAGTATTTCACCGCAAGGTCCTTTATCTCCTCGTCAAATCCCTGAAACGAAAGGTCGTGCCCGAGCGCCTTGTTGTATTCGCCTATCAGCTCGGTTACCTCTTTTGTGTACCCGTCGCCGCTGACTATCTTCAAATCATCACTCCGCTCCGCTCTCTGCCTGCCACTTTTCAGCTTCTTCGATCTTTTTATTTATTATCTCCAGAGCCTTGTCATCCTCCACATAGAAAAGGTTCTTCTGTGGAAGCGTGTTGCAAACAAGCTGTCCCAGCCGAATGTCAGGCTGAAGCTTCCATAGCTTTTTCAGTTGCTCGCACATCTCATCTATTCTCTTTGGGTCGCGCATATCATCACTCCAAGTCCGTGTACTTGTTTCTGTAATACAGGTCCTCTCTTACCGTGAAGCCCTGCTTTTCCCAGAAACCGTTGCCCTGTTCGTTGTCGGTGAAAGCTACAAGAGCGACCTTTCGTATGCCCTCGTTTTTCAAAGCCTGCATCGCATTCTCAACAAGTGTCCTGCCGATGCCCTGCCCCTGATATTCCCTCATCACCGAAACGTGGTGGAAAAACCCTCTGCGTCCGTCGTGCCCTGCCATTATAACTGCGATGACCTTTCCGTCATCCTCGGCAACAAAGCTGGTGTTCGGGTTTCGCTTGATATACTTGTCAAGCCCCTCAAAGCTGTCGTCAATGCTCACCGCACCGTTAGTCTCCTGACCCGTGCTGCGCCATACCTCGTGCAGCGCGTCGTGGTCACTTGCTTTCATATTTCTGTATTTTATCATTTTTGTCCCCTATAATTATGATTTCTTATTCCAGTCCCGTTGCCTCGTCAATGCCAAGCATGATGTTCATGCACTGCACAGCCGCACCGCTTGCACCCTTTCCAAGATTGTCAAGCCGCGAGCAAAGCAGTATCTGCTCGTCATTTCCGCAAACGAATATCTGCATATTGTTGGTTCCCGCAAGCGTGTTCGCAGGCAGGAAACCGTCAGGCAGAGTATCCTTTCCGCCAAGCTCCATCACCTTTACAAAATGCTGCCCCGCGTAGTGCGCACTCATTATCTCGTGAATGTCCGCAGGCGTGTACTTTTTCGTCAGACACCTGCTCACCAGCGGAAGCGTCACCACCATTCCCGCAAAGTAATCGTCAACTATCGGGTTGAACATCGGCGGATATTTAAGACCGCACACCGCCTGCATCTCGGGCAGGTGCTTGTGCGTCTGACCCAGCGCGTACTGCCTGGGCGAACACATCTCAAACGTCTTGTCCGCACCCTCGATAGCCGCTATCATCTTTTTTCCGCCGCCGCTGTAGCCCGATACCGCGTGAGCAGTAACAGGGTAGTCCTGCGGCAGAACGCCTGCCTGTACCAGCGGATAGCAAAGTGAGATAAATCCGCTTGCGTAGCACCCCGGCACCGCAACTCTCTTTGAATTGCGAATGTTCTCTCTGTGCCTCTCGCTCAGCTCGGGGAAGCCGTAATCCCATTCGGGATTTGTCCTGTGCGCCGTAGATGCGTCAATAATGCGTACATCGGGGTTTGTGCAAAGGCTCACAGCCTCGCGCGCCGCCGCATCGGGCAGGCACAAAAACGTAAAGTCCGACGAGTTTATCATCTTCGCCCTCTCCGCGCTGTCCTTGCGCTTGTCCTCGTCAATAAGCAGTATCTCCAGGTCATCGCGCTTTTCAAAACGCTCAAATATCTTCAGACCCGTAGTGCCTTCTTTTCCGTCTATAAAAACTTTGGTTTTCATTTTATCCTTTCCCCTAATCATCAAGAATTTTCCGATACTTTTTGTCCTCGTGCAAGCGCTTGTCCCTGCGCGCCTTTTTCTGCTGTTCGATAAGCTTTTTGTCCGCAAAGATGTTTCCGATACCGCTTCCGAAAAGCATACCGAAAAGCG
>JAGBLA010000041.1 GCA_017635675.1 Ruminiclostridium sp. | reverse complement strand
TGCCAAGATCCTCGTCCAGCAGGAACACGCAATGCTGCCCCTCCGGCACGGCTTTGTCGACATAGACCGTCCGCTCAAACTCCACGTCTCCGAGCAGCGTTTTCAGGCACGTCCTCCGCTTGCCCTTGTTGACATAGCGGGCAGTATCCCGCTCCGCGCGCAGCTCCGCGTCACGCTCTTCGACGATGCGCCGGACGAGTTCTCTGCCAAATGCCAGCGAATACTCAAACGCAGCCTTTGCCAAATCGCTGAAACCTGAAATGTTTTCCTTGCAAAATTCAATATCAACCGTTATAGTCATCTTACCACTCCGTGTTTTGTCTGGTTGTAGCAAACAAGATTCTAACACGAGTGGTCTCGGAGGGCTATAGCTCTCCGAGTTTTATTTTTTGCCAACGATTATTTTACACTAAGTCAAGGAAGTATGATTACCCCGTATACGCATCCTCGGCTGTGTTCTTGAAATTCTGCTTTGCCAGCCACTCGGCTTCCTCGTCATTCTCAGGGATGTCAATGCGCTCGATCTTGAAGATGACCGGCCTTGTGCCGTCGTTGCAACAGGCGATCATCATGCGGTCGTCGTTTGTCCAGCCCTTCATGATCGAGCCGCCCTGAAGCGCGGTATAGACATACCGGCTGACGGCATCCCATGCCTCGCCGCAAAACTTTCCGTTCATCAGGTGGTAGAAATCATCCTGCTGCGGCGTGCGCTTGAGCAGGAAGGTATCGCCCGGTTTGAAAAACGGGCATGGACCGGACTTGGGATCAGCCAGGTATTTCTCCTGAAGGTCAGGAAAGCACTTCGTTTCCAGAACGGTTATCCTGCATTCGTGCTTCATGGTATTTCTCCTCTCACGCCCGTCCGAGCCTTGTTCCCATCTGAAAGGCTTTTTCCAGATCCAGCGGGAACTGCTTCTCGCGCATTTCCTTTTTGTGTTCTTCATTGAAGCCCGCCATATTGAACTTGCTGTAGTCCTTCACCTGCAAGGTGTCACAGCAAGGGAGCAGCTCGACTCTGCCGTTCAGCGCCGAGAAGCTCTGTGTCAGTTCCTCCGCTTTTGCATGATACCAGTTGTCGAATATCTGCCGCGGCGCGTTCATCGTCAGGATGATGCCCACGTCCACCTTGCCTGTGAAGTAATTGGAATAATCATCGTAGGATAACGCGCAGAAATGCAGACGCTCGATCAGCGCGTGTACCTGGCTGGTGACGTCGCCAAGATAGATCGGCGAGCCGACGAAAAGAGCGTCGGCGGCGAAAATGCGGTCGATGATTGGGGAAAGGTCATCCTTCCAGAAGCAGTGGCATCGCTCCGCGCCTTTTCGCTTACACGCCATGCAGCTCCGGCATCCCGTGTAGGTCAAATCATACAGGTCGATGTATTCCGTTTCCGCGCCGGCAGACTCCGCGCCTTTCTGGGCGGATTGCAAAGCCTGCGCCGTGTTCCAGTTCTTTCTGGGGCTGCCGTTCAAAATAATCGTTTTCATGGTATCTCATACCTCCGCTTTTTTCTGTTCTTCGCAACAATTTACAGTATATGCGAAAAGCATCAGAATGGCAAGAAAAAGCCCGGCCGGTTTCCTGCTTGCTATGCAGGAAACCGGCGAGACTCATCCCTCACAGTGTTATCTTGTTTCTGCGAATAGCCGCGATCCTCTCCATGGCGGAGAGCGG
>JAGBLA010000040.1 GCA_017635675.1 Ruminiclostridium sp. | reverse complement strand
CTTGAAAAAGGCTTTGCGGAAGCGTCGGTGCAGGAGATATGCAGAAACGCCGGAGTAACGACAGGTGCATTGTATATAAGATACAAGGGCAAGGAAGAACTGTTTGAAGCAGTGGTGGATGACGCGGTGCAGGTGCTTGAGCAGATAGTCAATAGTGCCTCTTCCGATGTAACACAGCTTTCTGACCGCGATCTTCTTATGCCGTGGTACGCGGGTGCGGACAGACTTGCGGTGTTCTTCGATATGTTTGAAGGAGTCCGGGAGTCGTTTGTGCTGCTGCTCACACGGGCGGAGGGAACGAAGTACCGCAATTTTCACCACGATTTTGCAGACCGGCTCACGGATACCGATTACGAGTATTATGCGGAAGCGTACAGACGCGGGCTTGCAAAGGAAAAAGTGACAAGAGCAAAGATGCACATAATGCTCTCTGCGTACTGGGAGCTTTTTTATGAGCCGTTCATTCACGGAATGTCGCATGAGGAGACGCTTGATCTCTGTAATACCATAGAAAAACTGATAAACTGGAAAGCGGCACTCGGATTGCCGGAATTCCTGCCGGACAGCAGCGAGTAATAAAATGCTCCTGCTGCTGACCGGTATTTTTTACGGATAATAGTTAGCTTGTGCTAACAATATTATAAATCACAAAAGGAGAAAAAACAATGAGTAAGAAAGAACTTAACAACACGGGTGCAAAGCCGGACAAGAAGCTTCGCACAAAGGAACTTATCTATGCGGGCGCGTTCGGAGCGCTTTACATAGTGCTTATGCTCATCGTCGTCCTCGGAACAAGCATGATACCGATACTTTACATACTTGCCCCCATATCTGTCGGGCTTGTATGCGGGACAGTATATATGCTGTGCGTACTGAAAGTCAGAAAATTCGGTGCCGCGCTTATCCTCGGCGTTTTGTTCGCGCTGACCGCGTGCAGCGGTGCGTGGTACAGCATTGTCGGAGCAATAGCGGCGGCTCTTCTGGCGGAGGTTGTTATAATGCTCGGCAAGTATAGATCGAAAAAGATGTATCTGCTCTCGTTCATCGTATTCAATCTGAATATGGCTTGCCCGTATATGAGGCTGACATTTGATCGCGACGCGTTTTTGCAGAGATCGTTGGATTTTTACGGGCAGGAATACGCCGACGGCATCGCGGCTTTTGCGACGGACTGGATATTCTTCGCGCTTCTTGGATTTGCGGTGATCGGCGGTATCATCGGTTCGCTGCTCGCAAACGTACTTATCAAAAAGCATTTCACAAAAGCAGGGGTAGTATAATTGGACTTTGAACTTTACGGAGAGGACAAAAACGCCCTCGTTAAATTCGATCCGCGGACAAAGTTTGTAGTTTTCGCGGTAAGCCTCGTGGTGAGCGCAAATTCGTACAATGTTGCGGCACTCGTCATTTACAGTGTCGTGCTGTGCCTTATGCTGTTTCTCTGCTGGAAAAAGGCGAACGCTGTAAAAGCGTTCCTTATGCTTGCATTCGCCGTGTTCCTGCGGTTCAGCATGGAACACGCGGGGACAGGCGCGCCGGTGATAG